>NZ_BAAAIZ010000061.1:0-26977 GCF_039526425.1 Streptomyces thermospinosisporus | reverse complement strand
CCCTTCAGGGGGTGCGGCCGCCGGCGCAGGACATGGCAGACCCGGCCGGGGGCCGGCCGTTCGGCGACGTCCCGGGAAATGCGGATTCTGAGGTTTGCCGGAGATTCGAGTGATCCTCCAGTCCGGTGAGTGAGGCTCGATGCCGAGGACGCAACAGAGGCTCAGGACTGTGAGGAAGGCCATGAAACGGGTCGTCATAACCGGTATGGGGGTCGTCGCCCCGGGCGGTGTGGGCACCAAGGCGTTCTGGGAGCTGCTCACGGCGGGCCGGACGGCCACCAGAGGCATCACCCTGTTCGACGCCGCCCCGTTCCGCTCCCGTATCGCCGCCGAGGCCGACTTCGATCCGGCCGAGCACGGCTTCTCCGCCGAGGATGCCCGGCGTCTCGACAGGGCGGCGCAATTCGCCCTGGTCAGTGCGCGAGAGGCGATCGCGGACAGCGGAGTCGACGGCGAGTTCGACCCGTTGCGCACCGGAGTCAGCCTGGGCAGCGCGGTCGGCTGCACCATGAGCCTGGACGCCGAGTACGCGGTCGTCAGTGACAGCGGCCGGCACTGGACCGTCGACCACACCCGGGCCGTCCCTCACCTCTTCGACTACTTCGTACCCAGCTCGCTGGCCGCCGAGGTGGCCCGCGCCGCCGGTGCGCAGGGCCCCGTCTCGCTGGTCTCCAACGGCTGCACCTCGGGTCTGGACGCGATCGGCCACGCCGTGGAGCTGATCCGCGAGGGCACCGCCGACGTCATGCTGGCCGGAGCCACGGACGCCCCGATCTCGCCGATCACCGTCGCCTGCTTCGACGCCATCAGGGCGACCAGCCCGCGCAACGACGAACCCGAGACCGCCTCCCGGCCCTTCGACCGCAGCCGCAACGGCTTCGTTCTCGGCGAGGGCGCCGCGGTCATGGTCCTCGAGGACTTCGAGCGGGCGCGCCGGCGCGGAGCGCGGATGTACGCCGAGATCTCCGGGTTCGCCAGCCGCAGCAACGCCTACCACATGACGGGGCTGCGGGCCGACGGCCGCGAGATGGCGGAGGCGATCCGGGCGGCGCTGGACGAAGCACACCTCGACGGCACCGCCGTGGACTACATCAACGCGCACGGGTCGGGCACCAAACAGAACGACCGGCACGAGACGGCCGCCTTCAAGCGCAGCCTCGGCAGCCACGCCCATGAGGTGCCCATCAGCTCCATCAAGTCGATGATCGGCCATTCGCTGGGGGCGATCGGTTCGCTGGAGCTGGCCGCCAGCGCACTGGCCATCACCCACGACACGATTCCTCCCACGGCCAACCTGCACGAGCCGGATCCGGAATGCGACCTGGACTACACACCGCTCACCGCCCGGGAGCGGCGCACCGACACGGTGCTCAGCGTCGGCAGCGGGTTCGGCGGCTTCCAGAGCGCCGTGGTCCTCACTCGCCCGCGGCTGGCGGAGGCGGCATGACCGCGACCACGACTGCCGACCGCGTCCGGACGGGCACCGGCACCGCCACGGCGGTCGTCACCGGGCTCGGGGTCGCCGCGCCCAACGGACTCGGCACCAAAGCCTGGGGGGCGGCCGTGCTGTGCGGCGAGAACGGCATCCGACCGGTCACCCGCTTCGACGCCGCGCGCTATCCGGTGCGCCTCGTCGGTGAGGTGCCCGGGTTCGTCGCCGAGGAGCATGTACCCAGCCGGCTGCTGCCGCAGACCGACCGCGTGACCCGGCTGTCCCTCGCCGCGGCCGACGAGGCGCTCGCCGACGCGGGGGTCGACCCGGCACAGCTGCCCGAATACGGCGCGGGCGTGGTCACCGCCAGCTCCGCCGGCGGGTTCGAGTTCGGACAGCGCGAGTTGCAGGCGCTGTGGAGCAAGGGCGGCCGGCACGTCAGCGCGTACCAGTCGTTCGCCTGGTTCTACGCCGTGAACACGGGCCAGATCTCCATACGGCACGGCCTGCGAGGACCCAGTGCTGCCCTGGTGACCGAGCAGGCCGGTGGCCTCGACGCGGTCGCCCAGGCCCGGCGACAGATCCGGCGGGGCACCCGGTTGGTGATCACCGGAGGCGTCGATTCCACGCTGTGCCCATGGGGCTGGGCGGCCCACCTGGCGGGAGGCGGCCTGAGCACCTCGGACGACCCGCAGCTGGCCTACCTGCCGTTCGACGCCAGGGCGTCGGGGCACGTGGTCGGCGAGGGCGGCGCCCTGCTGGTGCTGGAGGAGGCGGGCGCGGCACGGGCGCGCGGTGCCCGGATCTACGGATCGATCAGCGGATACGCGGCCACCTTCGACGGCGCGGGTGCTCCCCGCCTGGCCGACGCGGCCCGGCTTGCACTGGCCGACGCGGGGGTGGCGGCCGGCGAGATCGACGTGGTCTTCGCGGACGCCGCGGGCGAACGCGCCGCCGACCGCGCCGAGGCGGAGGCGCTCACCGAGGTCTTCGGCGCCCACCGGGTGCCCGTCACCGCACCCAAGTCCCTCACCGGGCGACTGCTGGCCGGAGGCGCCTCGCTGGACCTCGCGGCGGCGCTGCTCGCACTGCGTGAGCAGGTGATCCCGCCCACGTCCGGGGTGGTGCGGCCCGCTGCCGACTGCCCTGTCGACCTGGTGACCGGCACGGCACGCCGTGGCGTGCGGCTGCGCAACGCCCTGGTCCTGGCCAGAGGGCGGGGCGGCTTCAACGCTGCGGTGGTGGTCGGCGCCCCGCACTGACGTCCCGCCACGGGCGTGTCGGCGGCGGCCCCGTCACGGCCGTCCGACGCCTCATCCCCCGACCCATCCCGGCCCGCTCCGGCCGACGACGAGCGTGCCCCGCATGCGAAGGAGACACCGTGACGAAGCAGCTTGAACTGAGTGACCTGACCGTCCTGTTGCGCGAGTGCGCGGGCGAGGCGGACGGCGTCGACCTGGACGGCGACGTTCTGGACGTCCCGTTCACCGACCTCGGCTACGACTCGCTTGCGCTGCTCCAGACCACCGGCCGCATAGAGCGCGACCACGACGTGGCGCTCGACGAGGCCCTCGACGCGACCACCCCGCGCCAGTACCTGGAGACGGTCAACCGGGCGCTGGCGGCACGTGAGGCGGTCTGACACACACCGATCCACCGACATGCACCCGATCCCTAGAGAAGGGGCCAGGATGACAGTGCCCAGCCGTCGGCGCTTGGTCGCCGGCACGTTCACCGCAGGGGTCGCCGGACTGGTCGGGGCGGGGTTGGCGCCCGCCTCGGCCGCCGCGGCCGACGCCACCTCCGGCACCGGGCGGGCCGGGCCCCCCGGTGGCGGCGACATCACACCGGGCGACCCCCGCTACGAGGAGCTGGCGACCCGGGGCGTCAACAAGCGGTTCACCGCGCGCCCGGCTGCGTTCCGCGTCGCCTCCACCACCGAGGACGTCGTCCGGGCCGTCGGTGAGGCGGCCCGTTCCGGTCGGCGCGTCGCGGTGCGCAGCGGCGGACACTGCTACGAGAACTTCGTGGGCGACCCCGCCGTGCGGCTGGTGATCGACCTCGGGGAGATGAACGCCGTCTCCTACGACCCCCGGATGCGTGCCTTCATGGTGGAGGCCGGTGCGCGGCTGATGGACGTCTACCGGAAGCTGCACGACGTGTGGGGAGTCACGCTGCCCGGCGGGGCGAGCGCGACCGTGGCCATGGGCGGGCATGTCGCCGGCGGCGGTTACGGGGCACTCTCCCGCCGTTTCGGCGTCGCCGCGGACCACCTGTACGCGGTGGAGGTGGTGGTCGCGGACGCGCGGGGCCGGGCCCGTGCCGTGGTGGCCACCCGCAGGCCCTCGGACCCGCACCGGGAGCTGTGGTGGGCCCACACGGGCGGCGGCGGAGGCAACGTCGGAGTGGTGACCCGCTACTGGTTCCGTTCCCCGGGCGCCACCGGGGACGACCCGGCAGGCCTGCTGCCGCGTCCGCCCGCGACCATCGTCTCCAACGCCGTGATGTACCCGCGCGAAGGCATGGACCGCTTGGCGTTCCGCCGGCTGGTGCGGAACTTCGGCCTGTGGCACGAGCGCCACAGCGATGCGGACTCCCCGTACGCCGGGCTGTACGGCGGCCTGGTGCTGCTGAGCCGGCTCAAGGAGAACGATCCTGGACAGAGCGCCGTCAGCTTCGCCCACGTCGACGGCGACCACCCCGATGCCGAGAAACTTCTGAAGCGGTACGTGGCGGCCGTCACGGAGGGCGTCGGCGTCACCCCCCACATCACCGAGGTGGCCCGCGACCCCTGGCTGACCGCCACGGTCGCGCTCGCCGAGTCCCAGGACCACGAGAAGGGCCGGCAGAAGATCAAGTCCGCATATCTGCGCCGCGCGTTCTCCGACGATCAGACGGACTCCCTGTACCGGCATCTCGACAGCGCCGAGCACAGCAGCGAGGCGGCGCATGTGTCGCTCCAGTCCTTCGGCGGCCGGATCAACTCCCTGTGCTCCTCGGACACCGCCTACCCGCACCGCCAGGCGGTCATCAACGTCATCTTCATGAACGTCTGGCAGGACGAGCGGGCCGACGCCGAGAACATCGGCTGGCTGCGCCGTCTGTACCGCGATGTGTTCGCCGCCACCGGGGGCGTGCCCGTACCGGGCCGCAACAGCGACGGCTGCTACATCAACTACCCGGACCTGGACATGGCCGACGCCGACTGGAACACCTCGGGCGTGCCGTGGCACCGCCTCTACTACAAGGACAACTACCCGCGGCTCCAGCGGATCAAGGCCACCTACGACCCGTGCGGAATCTTCGGTCACGCGCTGGGGGTGAGGCCCGCCTGACCGCGGGAACGCACGACGAGGAAGGGGCGGCACACCGTGTGCCGCCCCTCCTCGCCGTGCCTGCCGTTCAGGACGGCAGGCGTTCCAGAAGCGGTGTGTACAGCTGGGGGTCACTGGTGCTGAGCGCACGCAGCGCGGCGCGGTGCTCGGCGAACTCCGGCTGCTCGAGCGCCCGGCGGAAGGACGGTTCGTCCTCCCAGTCGGCCACGTTGACGAAGTGGCCCTGCCCGTCCAGCGGCCGCAGCAGCCGATGGCGGACGAAACCGGGCTGGGCGGCGAAGAACGCCGAGGTCCGGTCGAAGGCGCGCTCGAACTCCTCGATCGCGCCGGTGACTTCGAACCGATTGATTAGTGTGATCACGGAGAGTTCCTTCCGGGGACACAGCCGATGCCGGTCACCGTCGCACACGGCGCTAGAGAAGCCGTGGAACGTGGATGGGCCGATGACGAGAAACCGAGGAAGCGGGAGCAATGGTGTGGATTGCGCGTGAGGACGCCGGGCTGCTGGCGCGCTGTGCGGTCGCCTTCGAACCGGGCGACCCGGCCCGTACCGGACGGCTGGCATTCTGGGATCCGGACGGATCCGGCCCGCCGGATGTGCCCTGCGGCGTGACGGCGGACGCCGAACTCGCGACCGCGGACGGCTTATCCACCCACGCGGTGCGGTGGCTGCCGGTGGCCGACGCCCTGCCGGTTCTCGCCCTGGCCCGGCGCCGCTACGGCGGTGAGCCCGGTGGCGTCGTCCATCCCACGGCCGCGTTCTGGGGGGCTGCCGCCGCACTCGCGCTCCATCTGGCCGCTCGCGAGCGGCTGTTGCCCGGCGTGTCGGCCGGCGGGTACGACGCCTGGCGGGTCGGTCCGCTCGACCCCGATGACATTCTGCGGCTGCGGGAACTGGCCGCCGCCGCGCCACCCGAGGCGCTGGCCCTACCCGTTCCCGGCCAGGCCCTGCTGCCCGAGCCGGGCCGGGCGGTGCGCGCCTTCCTCGACGCCGTCGCCGACACCCTGCCGCGCACCCCCGCCGCAGAGGCGGCCACCGGGCGCGCCGCGTTCGCCGCGGTGCCGCCCCAGCACGTGCCGCAGCTGCGGGCCTGGGCGGAGGAGATCGCCGTCGGGATCGACACGGGCGTGCGGGTCGGCCTGGCCGTGCGGCTCGTCCACGACAAGGACGGCGAACCAACCGGACGCATCGTCCCGCTCGTCTCCGACCTCGCCGACCCCACCGCCTCGCTGACCGCCGCGGAACTCTTCGACGGAGCGAGCCACACGCTGGGCCCGCGCGCCCAGGCCGAGACCGTACGTGCCATTCGGCGCGCCGCGGGGGTGTGGGACCCGCTGTCGCGGCTGCTGCCGGTGCCGCGCCACCTCGACCTCGACGACGAGGAGTTCGGCGACCTGCTCGGCGGCGCCGCCGCCCGGCTGCGGGCGCACGGCATCGACGTGCAGTGGCCCGAGGAGGCGGAGCACCTGCTGACCGCCCGGGCCGTGCTCGGTGGCGACCGCACCCCGCCCACGGACCTGCGCTCGGTGCTGGGCGGTGACGGCACCGTCGACCTGCGCTGGCAGCTGTGCTTCGACGGCGACCCGCTCACCGAGGAGGAGACGCTGGCCGTCGCCGAGGCGAACCGCCCGGTGGTGCGGGTGCGCGGGCGCTGGGTGTTCGTCGGCCCCGCGCTCGCGAGGAAGATCGGTGAACGCAGGCTGGGCTCGCTCACCGCCATGGAGTCGCTGGCCGTGGCACTGACCGGGTTTGCGGAGATCGGCGGCGAGCAGGTGCCCGTCGCCGACGGCCCCTGGCTGGACGCCCTGCGCTCGCTGCTCGCCGGCATCGACGGGGAGACGGCGGTCGAACCGCCCGAGGCACTCGCCGCGACCCTGCGCGACTACCAGCTCCGCGGCCTGGGCTGGCTGGCCCGGATGACCTCGCTCGGCCTCGGCGGCTGTCTCGCCGACGACATGGGTCTGGGCAAGACGATCCAGCTCATCGCGCTGCATCTGCACCGCCAGGAGCACGAGGGCAGCGTCGGCCCCACCCTCGTGGTGTGCCCGGCGTCGCTGCTCGGCAACTGGGAGCGGGAGATCCGCACATTCGCTCCGGGCACGGCCGTACGCCGCTTCCACGGCCCCGGCCGCACGCTCGAGGGAGCGGACAGCGGGTTCGTCCTGACGACCTACGGCACGATGCGCCTCGACGCCGAGCGGCTCGGCCGGCACTCCTGGGGCATGGTGGTCGCCGACGAGGCCCAGCACGTCAAGAACCCCTCCTCCGCCACCGCGAAGGCGCTCCGGCAGATCCCCGCCGGCGCCCGGGTCGCGCTCACCGGCACGCCCGTCGAGAACAGCCTGTCCGAGCTGTGGGCCGTCCTCGACTGGACCACTCCTGGACTCCTCGGCACCCACGCCCGCTTCCGCCGCCGCTGGATCGCCCCGATCGACGCCGAACGGGACACCGGCGAGGGCTCCCCGACCGCGGCGCGTCTGGCCGGTCTGGTACGGCCCTTCCTGCTGCGCCGCCGCAAATCCGACCCGGGCGTGGCGCCCGAGCTGCCGCCCAAGACCGAGACCGACCGTCCGGTCGCGCTCACCGCCGAGCAGGCGGCCCTCTACGAGGAGCAGGTGCGCGCCGTGATGGCGCAGATCAGGTCGACCGAGGGGATCGCCCGCAGTGGCCTGGTGCTGAAGCTGCTCACCGGGCTCAAGCAGATCTGCAACCACCCGGCGCAGTTCCTCAAGGAGGAGAACGCGAAGCTCTCCGGTCGCTCCGGCAAGCTGGCCCTGCTGGACGAACTGCTGGACACGATCCTGACCGAGGACGGGGCGGCGCTCGTCTTCACCCAGTACGTCGCCATGGCGAGGCTGCTGGAGCGCCACCTCGAGGAACGCGGCATCCCCGCCCAGCTGCTGCACGGCGGGACGCCGGTGGCACGGCGCGAGGAGATGGTGAGCCGCTTCCAGAGGGGCGAAGTGCCCGTCTTCCTGCTGTCGTTGAAGGCGGCCGGTACCGGTCTCAACCTGACCCGGGCCGACCACGTGGTGCACTACGACCGCTGGTGGAACCCGGCCGTCGAGGCACAGGCCACGGACCGGGCGTACCGCATCGGGCAGGACCGGCCCGTGCAGGTGCACCGGCTGATCGCGGAGGGCACGGTCGAGGACCGGATCGCGGCGCTGCTGGAGTCCAAGAAGGAGCTGGCGGACGCCGTCATCGGCAGTGGTGAGCAGGCGCTGAGCCGGCTCGGGAACGACGAGCTGGCGAACCTGGTCGAGCTGAGGAGCGCGCAGTGAGCGAGGAACACGACGTCAGGGCCAGGGGTTTCGCCGCCTTCCCGGCCCGCAAGGGCGGCCGGGCCCGCGGGCAGTCCTGGTGGGGCAAGGCCTGGGTCGAGGCGATGGAGGACACCTGGCCCGAGGAGGAGCCTCTGAAGAAGGGGCGGGCCTTCGCACGCTCCGGGCGGATCGGCCCGGTCACGGTCAGCCCGGGCCGCATCGCGGCGCTGGTGTACGCCGGTGAGGACGAGCCTTTCCCCGTCGGCCTGCTGATCCCGGAGCTGGACGACGACCAGTGGGACGCGCTCTGGGAGAAGACCGCGGACCGGCCGGCGGAGACCGAGGCCGTGCTGGCCGGGGAACTGCCCCCGGATCTGCTGGAGGCAGCCGAGGACGCCAGGCTGGGCGTCCTGCCCGGCTACGGCGAGCTGGAGCCGGACTGCGACTGCGACGAGCCTGAACACCCCTGCGTGCACGCGGTCGCGCTCGGCTACCAGTTCTCCTGGCTGCTCGACGAGGAACCGCAGATCCTGCTGCTGGTCCGCGGCCGTGCCTGGGACGAGGCACTGGACGAGCTGAAGTCGGTTCTCCTCCTGCGGGCCATGACCGGCGACGCCGGGGAAACCGATGAGGCCGAGGACGAGGAGACCAACGGCGCCCAGGAACAGGCGCACGAGGACGCCGGGCCGGACACCAACCGCCCGGCTGCCGAGGCCCTGCGAGAGCCGCAGGGGATCTCCGTGACCGATACGTATGCCCGTCCCGTCGCTCCGCTGCCGCCGCTTCCGGCCCTGCCCGAACCGCCGCAGGAGGCACCGGAGCCCGTTGCCGGCATCGAGGCGGATCCGCTGGAACGTCTGGTGGCCGACGCGGCTGTGCGCGCCCGCCGGCTGCTCGCCTACACCTTGGGGCTGGCCGCAGAGCCGCCACGGCCGCTGGACCTGTGGCAGGACACCGTGCGGATCGCCGCCACCCACCCCCACCCGGGGGTGCGGGCCCGGCTGCGGGCCGGCTGCGGACGCCCCGAAGAACTGGACCGGGCGGTCGAGGCCTGGCGGACCGGCGACAGCGCAGGACTCGACGTCCTGGAACAGTCCTGGGAACCCCCGGCGGCGGACGTCGCGCGGGTACGCGCGGCGCTCACGGCGGGCTGGGAGGAGGACGAACTGCCCGAACTGGTCGTGCACGGCAATCACTGGACCGTGGCCGGCCGGGGTGTGCAGCTGCGCTACGGGCGGGACGGCCGCTGGTACCCGTACCAGGAGCGGTCCGGCGTCTGGTGGCCGGCGGGCCCACCGGCCCACGAGCCCGGCCCGGTCCTGAGCGAACTCCTCGGCGGCTAGGGCGATTCACGTCCCGGGGCGCCGACGGCACGACATGACGCCCTGTCCGGGACAGATCGAGGACGGCCGGTTGGGGCCCCGCACCGGGGCCCCAACCGGCCGTCCTCGTGCTCCGCGCCTCGCCCACGCCGATCGCCGGCGGCTCCGCACCCTCTGCGACACACGCGGCGGGGAAACACCCGCCCATCGCGCCGCACACCGTACAGCGAGGCTCGAACGATCCTCCAGGTGACGAAACCACCATCGGGATCAACGAGTTCGGCGAACCAGGAGCGGAGGGATCACTCGTGGACAGCAGCCCCACGTCGGTCGCCGCCACATCGACAGCCGCGTTCGTCGACGCGGTCGTGGAGCACGCCCGGCGGTCTCCGGAGGCCGTCGCACTGACCTGGCGGGACCACACGGTCAGCTACGGCGCCCTGGTGCGCCGGGCGATGCTGGAGCGGGAACGCCTCGCCGGCCTGCCGGCCGGTGAGCCGCTGGCCCTGCCCGCGGTCAAGTCGCCGCGCACCCTGGCGCTGATCCTGGCCTGCCTGCTGGACCGCCGGCCGCTGCTGCTGCCTTCCCCCACGCTCGGCGAGGAGGTCCTGGACGCGCTGTACGGGCAGGCCGGCGTGTGTCATGTCCTGGCGGCCGGAAAGCCGCCGGCGGCGACGGCCACGGGCGACGGGGCACACCCGTTGCCCGGCGACACCCTGCTGCTGCTCACCACTTCGGGCTCCACGGGCACGCCCAAGATCGTTCCGCTGGGCGCTGCGGCGCTGGACCGCTTCACGGCCTGGGCCGGCCGGGCCTTCGGGATCACCACCGGCACGGCGGTGCTCAACTACGCGCCCTTGAACTTCGACCTGTGCCTGCTGGAGGTCTGGACGACGCTGGCCCGCGGCGGCCGGGTCGTCCTGGTCGATCCCGACCGTGCCACCCGGGGCCGTGCCCTGCTGGAGCTCGTCGCACGGGAACGGCCCGAGGTGGTCCAGGCGGTGCCGATGTTCTACCGGCTGCTCACCGACGCCGCCCGCGAAAAGGACCGCACGCTCCCGTCCGTCCGGCACGCCGTCATCACCGGGGACGCCATGCCCGGCGCGCTCCTGGCCCGGCTGCCGTCGGTGCTGCCCGAAGCGCGGCTGTACAACCTCTACGGCTGCACCGAGACCAACGACAGCTTCCTGTACGAGGTGCGCGGAGCACCGGATGCCGGACGTCCGCTGCCGCTGGGCGAGCCGCTGCCCGGCGTGGACGCCCTGCTCGTCACGGGCGACGGCGCGGTTCTGGACGGACCCGGCACCGGCGAGCTCTATGTCACCACACCGTTCCAGAGCGAGGGCTACCTCGGCCCGGCGGACGGCTCCGGCGGGTTCGTCGAGCACCCGGAACGGGCGGACGGCCGGCGCTGGTTCCGTACCGGTGACCTCGTGAGCCGGTCGGCGGACGGCGCGCTCACCCTGGTGGGCCGCAAGGACTTTCAGGTCAAGGTCCGCGGAGTGCGGGTCAATCCGCAGGAGGCCGAGCACCGGCTCCTGGCCCACCCCGACATCACCGAAGCGGCCGTGGTGGCGCTGCCCGACCCGGTGGCCGGCCACACCCTGCACGCCGTCGCCCGCCGCGCACCCGGCTCGGGGCTCAACAGCCTGGTCCTGAGAGGGCATCTGGCTCGCGGGCTGGCCCGGGCCGCCATCCCCTCGACGCTGCTGATCACCGACGATCCGCTGCCTCGGACCAGCACCGGAAAGGTCGATCGTGACCGTGCCGTCCGACAACACCGCACCGCGGCCTGACGATCCATCAGCGAGGAGAGCTGACATGCGCTATGCCCAGTCCATCAAGGAGTTCGTCGTCGCGGAGTTCATGCCGGACGTGCCCGCGGCGGAGCTGGACGCCGAAGCCGACCTGCTGGAGCTCGGGGTGATCGACAGCCTCGGGCTGCTCAAGGTGATCGCCTGGATCGAGGACCGGTACGGCATCGACACGGACCAGGTCGACCTGCGGCCGGAGTCCTTCCGGTCCGTGGCGGCCATCGACGCGTTCATCACTCACGCGTCGCCGCAGCGGACGGAGATCGGCTGACCATGCATGACGCCGTCGCCGCCTTGATCCGGCAGGAACGGCCGGTGGATCTGCCGGTCTGGCGATCGTTCTGGGACCGGCTCCACGACGGTGGACTCCAGCGAGGGGAGACGGTGGCCCTGCTCGCCTCCCTGTCCACCCGGATGCCCGACCGCGAGACCCTGACCGCGATGCTGGACTCGCTGGCCGAGCGCCGCCCGGCCGTCGGGTCGGGCCATCTCGGCACCGCGGTCAACATCGTGGGCACCGGCGGAGGACCGGACACCTTCAACATCTCCACGGCGGCGGCCCTGGTCGCCGCCGCCATGGGGGTCCGGGTCGTCAAGACCGGCTCCCGCGCCTACACCGGCACACTGGGCTCGGTCGACCTGCTGGAACGGCTCGGGGTTCCGCTGTCGTCCTCGTACGAGGAGACGCACGACTGCCTGGAGCGGCACGGCATCGCCTTCGCCGGAAGCTTCGTCTACCCGGTCGAACTGTCGCTGCTCGGCCGCAGCGTGCTGCCACTGGACGTCAGGAAGCTGGGCCGCTTCGTCAACGCCCTGGGCCCGCTGCTCGCCGACATGCCGGTCGCGGCACAGCTCACCGGCGTCGCGGACGCGCGTCTGGCGGAGGGGCTGCGGCAGGCTGCGGCGCATGTGGCCCGGGGGAGCGGCCGCTGCGTGTGGCTCTGCGTCAACGATCTGGGCGCCGACGAGCTCCTGAGCTTCGCACCGAACCGGGTGCACACCTATGAGGGTGCGGCCGAGGACGAGTTCGTGCTCGATCCCGCCCGGCTCGAACTGCGTTCCGGTTCGCTGGACGAGCTGCGTCCGCGTGGTGACGCGGTGGCGTTCTTCCGCGAGGTGCTGTCCGGCCGGGGTGCCCCGGCGGCCGCCGAGACCGTGTGCCTGAACGCCGCAGCACTCGCAGTGGCGGGACGCCTCACCGGCGACTGGCGGGCCGCGCTGGACGCCGCCCGTGACGTACTGCGCGGCGGCTGGGCCCTCGATCTGCTCGCCAGGCTGCGCGCGGAAGAAGTGAGCGCGCATGTCTGAGCCCGCCGGGGCCGGGCCGTCGGTCGCCGCGGCATCCCCGGTGCCGTCGCCCGGAACCAGGTCGACCCGATCGCCGTTCTTCGGACGCCGGGTGCCGGGCCGACCCGGTCTCGCGGTGTTTCTCAACGCCGGGGATCCTCCGCTGGCCGTACTGCCCGACCTGCTGGCCATGCTTGACGAGAGCGGGGTCGACTGCGTCGAACTGGCCGTCCCGTTTCCCGACTCGCCCACGGACGGACCGGTCGTCCGGGCCTCGGCCGCCCGGGCCCTGGCCACCGGGGTGACGCCGAGCGCCGTGCTGGACGCCGTGGCGGCCGTCCGGCCCGGACTGAGCGGGCTGCGGATCGCGCTGCTCGCGGACTGGAGCCACACGGTGCGGGGCACGGACCCCGGCGACTTCGCCGCCGCCGTACGCGACGCCGGTTGCGACGGCCTGCTGCTGCACGGCGTGCCGCCCCGGTTCCGCCTGGCTCACTACGAGGCCGTGCACCGGGCCGGACTGCCACTCGTCACGACCTGCTACGCCGCCTCCGGCCCCGACGTCGTGGCCGACGCCGCTGATCACGCCTCCGCCTACCTGTACCTGGTTGCCCACTACGGCCGCAGCGGAACCTCGGCCGCATGGGACCGGGAGCGGCTCGGGGCCGTGATCGCCACCCTGCGCTCCACCGCATCGGTCCCCGTGGCCGTCGGCTTCGGAGTCCGTACGGCCGGCGACGTCGCGCTCCTGGCGGAGCTGGGCGCCGAGGCCGTGGTGGTCGGCAGCGCCGGGGTGGCCCGTATGGAACAGGCCCGCGTCGCCGGGCGGGACCCCGTCGAGGAGCTGCGCCGCTTCGTACGGGAACTGCGTGCCCCCGGGCCCGCCCCGGCGACCGACGGACACGAGAAAGGAATCCGATCATGATCGTCCGCAAGCTCGACGAGGTCACCTGTGTCGACTGGGGCAACGGTCTCAGCCGCAGGTTCCTCACCGAGGCCGACGGCGTCGGCTACACCGTCACCGACACCATCGTGCGTGCGGGGACCAAGTCCCGCCTGGAGTACCGCAATCACCTGGAGAGCTGCTACTGCATAGCGGGCAGCGGAGAGGTCGTCGACACCGACGGCACGGTCCATCAGGTCACCCCCGGCACGCTCTACGCGCTGGACCAGAACGATCCGCACTGGCTGGTCGCGCATCCGGAGGAGGACCTGCGCCTGGTGTGCGTGTTCAGCCCCGCGCTGCGCGGGGACGAGCGCCACGATCTCGACTCGGCCGGCTACTCCTACTACTGATGATCGACTGGACCGCGGAACAGCGGGCGCTGCGCGACGGTCTGGCGCCCTGGCTGGAGAAGCTCAACGCCGGTGTCCGGGAGCGGGACGCGGCCGCCGCCTTCCCGTACGACAGCTTCCGGACCGTGGCCGCGGCCGGCGTCCTCGCCCTCCCCTTCGACGAGGAGTGGGGCGGTCTCGGCCAGTCCCTGCCGACCACCATGTACGTCCTGGAAGCGCTCGGCGAGGGCTGCCGGGACGCGGGGCTGAACTTCTCGGTCTGCACGCACATGGTCAGCACCGGCGTCCCCTTGCAGCGCTTCGGCTCGCAGGAGCTCAAGCGGCGGTGGCTGCCGGGGATCTGCTCCGGTGAGGTGATCGGCGCGCATGCCATCAGCGAGCCGGACAGCGGCTCGGATGCGCTGGCGATGCGGACGAGGGCGGTGAGGGACGGCGACGACTTCGTGCTCAGCGGAAGCAAGGCCTTCGTCAGCAACGGGCCGGTCGCCGACCTGATCACGGTCTACGCCCGCACCGATGACCGGCCCGGCCCGCTCGGCGTGACGGCCTTCCTGCTGGAACGCGGCACGCCCGGGCTGGAGTTCGGGGCCCCGGTGGCGAAGATGGGGCTGCGCACCTCCCCGCTGTGCGAGCTCTATCTGAACGAGTGCCGGGTCCCCGCCTCGCACGTCGTGGGGCGCGTCAACGGCGGCTTCCTGGTGCTCGATCACGTCATGCGCTGGGAGATCCTCTGTTCCTTCGCCGTCCACGCGGGGGAGATGCGCCACCGGGTCGACCGCTGCATCGAGTACGCGCGTACCCGCACTCAGTTCGGCCGGCCGATCGGCAGCAACCAGGCCGTCTCCCACCGGATCGTCGACATGGAGATCGGTGTGGAGACCGCCCGTCGCTGGCTGTACGGCACCGCCGAGCGGATGGCCGCCGGTGCCAATGTCACCCGGGACATCGCCATGACCAAGCTCGTCACCAGTGAGGCGAACGTCGCCTCCGCCCTCGCCGCCGTGCAGATCTTCGGCGGCAACGGCTACCTGACCGAGTACGGCATCGAGGCCGAGCTGCGCAACTCGGTCGCCTCGACCGTCTACTCGGGCACGTCGGAGATCCAGCGCAATCGCATCGCCGCCCTGCTCGGCCTGTGACCGGCCGCCCGCCGAGCCTTTCGACCAGAGGAGCAAGTCCACCGTGACCACCCAGTACAGTGAGGACCCCGGCACATTGCAGGCCACCGCCTTCCTCGACCACGAGACACCCGAGGTCCGGGATTTCGTCGCCGAAGCGGTGCCGGCGACGGCCACCACACCGACCGCGCGGGCGGTGGCTCTCTACTACGCGGTACGTGACTCCATCCGCTACGAGGTGTACGAGGCGGATCTGTCCCGAGCGGGCCTGCGGGCCAGCGCGGTGACCCGCTCGGGCTCGGGCATGTGCCTGCACAAGTCGGTGCTGTACGTGGCCGGGCTGCGCTCGCTCGGCATCCCGGCGCGGCTCGCCCTCGCCGACGTACGCAACCACCTGGCCTCCGAGCGGCTCAAGCGACTGCTCGGTGGCGACGTCTTCCACATGCACTGCTTCACCTCCGTCCTCCTCGAGGGGCGATGGGTCAAGGCGACACCGGTGTTCAACCGGACGCTGTGCCGGCTGTACGGACTGCTGCCGCTGGAGTTCGACGGCACGGCGGACAGCATGTACCACCCCTTCGATCTGAAGGGCCGCAAGCACATGGAGTTCCTCCGTCACCACGGCGAGTTCGACGACCTGCCCTACGACCGGATCGTCGCCGAGCTGAGGTCGGCGCACCCGGGGCTGCTGAGCGCGGACGGCACCGGGTTCACCGACGGGTCGCTGGTGCAGGAGGCCGGGACCTCGGCTGCCGGATAGTGCTCGTCAAGTTCTGTGGTGCCACCACCGCCGGGGAGGTGACCGGCCTGGCGGCGGCAGGGGCCGATCTGGTCGGCCTGTGGTACCGGGTGCCGGGCGGCCGGTCGGAGCTGACGGCCGCCCGGCTCACCGCGTTGTCCGAGACGGCCCGCGGCACCGGGCGGCTCGCACCGGTGCTCGTCACCTTCTCCTCCGATCCCGGGGAACTGCTGCGGGCGGTGCGCACGGCTCGTGTGCCGTACGTGCAACTGCACGGTTTTCAGACGCCGGGCACGGTGCGCGCGCTGCGCCGGCACGGGCCGGCCGGTCTGACCATCATCAAGGCACTTCATCTGCGGGGCGCCGCGTGTCTGGAGGACCGGCTGACCGACGCCTACGAGCGGGCCGGCGCCGACTGGTTCCTGCTGGACACGGCGGCCGCTGACGGGCGGATCGGCAGTACCGGCGAGCCGCTGCGGGACGCGGCCGTGCGGCGGCTGGCGGAGCGCATCCGGCTGCCGTTCCTGTTGGCCGGCGGTCTGCACGGTGGCAACAGCGGGGACTTCACCAGGACGCGCGCCCATCCCCGGTTCCTCGGCATCGACGTGGACTCGGCGGCGCGCGGCGAGGACGGGCTGCTGTGCGCCGGCCGCGCGGCGGCCGTGGCAGACACATGGAGGAGCACATGAACGGGGACTTCGCCAGGGCGCTGGTCAGGGCAGCGCGACCGCTGATCATGGAGGTCAAGCTGCGGGACGCCGACGGCCGGGAGCTGCTGGGCGGCCGGAGCGTGGCCGAGACGGTGGAGCGGTTCGAGGCTGCGGGCGCGCCCTGCATCTCGGTCGTCACCGGGCGCTGGTTCGGTGGCACCGAGGAGCTGCTGAGCGAGGTGGCGGCCCGGACCGATCTGCCGCTGCTCCGCAAGGACTTCCTCATCAGCAGACGGCAGCTGGAGCGCAGTCGCGAGCTGGGTGCCTCGGCCGTGCTGCTGACCGCGAAGCTGCTGCCCGCGCCGGTCCTCGCGGGGCTGACCGACCACGCCCTGGACCTGGGCCTGACCCCGTTCGTGGAGGTCGCCGACGAGACGGACGCGGCCGCCGTGGCTCGTGGCTCCGACTGCGTGGTCGCGGTCAACAACAAGGACATTGCCACCCGGGAACGCCTGCCCGCCGAGCCCCGCGGCCCGGCACTGCTGCCCGCGGTGCGGGCCACCGGCACCCGCTGCCCGGTCAGCGCCGGCGGGATCACCGACCCCGAAGCGGCGGCCGGGCTGGTCGACGCGGGCTTCGCCGGCCTGCTGATCGGCACGGGCCTGCTGCGGGCGCCGAGCGTGGAGGCCTGGTGCTCGGCGTTCGACGCCGCGCGCCGCGTGCCTTGAGACGGTCCGGCCCCGGCCGGGGGACGTCCGGACCGCCCGGCCGGCCGCACGCGTGTGTGACGCGTGTGTCGCGACCCGCCCCGCGATCGGCGGCCGTGCCGGGCCCGTTGTGACGGGGGAGCGGAGGCGGGTCGGTCCGCGCCGTCGCCGTGACGTCTCAGCGGCCCCGGCCGGGCTGGGCCCGGCGGCCGCGTGCGGTGCGGCCCCAGGGCTTGTAGACGGAGACCACCGCAGCGACGGTGAGCAGGGCGAACAGTACGGGGACGCTCCACAGCAGGAAGTCCGCCGCCCAGCCCGGGTCCGGCGGGCCGTCGCCGACGTCGGCCGTCCGCTCGGTCGCCGTCATGACGATGGGGTGGATGACGAACCAGGCGAAGATCGTCATGAACAGGGTGATGACCCACTTGACGACGATCCACCAGTGCAGCAGCAGACCCCACTTGGTTCCGCAGGAGAGCACGATGCCCGTGATCGCGGCTGCCACGCTGAAGACCGTGACGCTGGTGTCGTCGAAGACGTACATCGCGTAGTAGACGCCCTTGGCCACAGCGGCGTCGTCCGTGGTGTACCCCATGATCGCCAACACGGCCATGGAGAGCGACAGACCCACCCAGCCGACGGACGTCACCACGTGGATGGCGAGCGTCAGCTTCCGCGCTCTGCGGCTGAGTTCGAACTTCTTCCGGGACTGTTTACGGGGCGTGCCGGCCCTGCCCTTGTCGGCGGTCGCTGCGGGGACGGGAGCGGACAAGGTGATGCCTCGCTTTCTGCTCGGCTGGGGGCGTACCGGTACGGCAGCTAAACTCTTTACAGCGTACAGAGAAACTCATTACAGCGTACAGGGTTACGCTGCCGAGGCGAGGTCGGAGACCGAATGGCTAGAGGAAACGGCCGGATGGACCCGGCCCGCGCGCTGGCGCTGCTGTGGCGGAAGGAGCAGGAGCCGACGCGCCCGGCACGCGGACCGCGGCAGGGCCTGACGGTCGACCGCATCGTGCGGACGGCCGTCTCCATCGCCGACGCCGAAGGACTGGACGCGCTGTCGATGCGCAAGGTCGCCGAACCCCTCGGCGTGTCCGCCATGTCCCTCTACACCTATGTGCCGGGCCGCGCCGAACTCATCAACTGCATGCTCGACGAAGTCCTGGGCGAGGCACCCTCGCTGCGCGACGCCGGCGGCTGGCGGGCCGCGCTCGAACGCTACGCCCGCGGCAGCATGGACATCGCCCGGCGCCATCCCTGGGTGCCGCCGCTGGTGTCGTCGCGGATGCTGATGGGGCCCAACGAGACGGCCATGTGGGACGGCGTCCTCGGCGCGCTCACCGGAACCGGGCTGGAGGAGCGGGAGATGGTCGCCATCGTCCATCTCGTCAACGGCTATGTGCGCGGTGCGGCCCAGCAGCTGGCGGACGCCGATCACGACGTGCGCCGGGCCGGCCTGAGCTACGACGAGTGGTACGAGAAGACCGGCCCGCTGCTGGAGACGATGATCTCCGCCGAACGCTTCCCGAACCTCACCCAGGTCTGGCGGTCCGGAGTCTTCGAGGAGCCCGGCGAGGGACTCGGACCCGACCGCGGCTTCGAGTACGGCCTCCAGCGCGTCCTGGACGGCATCGAGGAGCGCATCGCCCGACGCGCCGCCGAGCGCCCCTGACCGGCCGCGACCCGCGGCCGCTCCGCCTCCAGCGAGCCTCGAAGGCTCCTCCAGCCCGGTTTTCCACCCTGGTGCCGCAACGGATGGAACGCCTCACAGGGCTGAGGCCGACAGGGCGGAGCAGGCGTGACAGTTCTGGTGACAGGAGCGACGGGATCCGTGGGCCGTCATGTGGTGCGCGGGCTGGTCTCCGCGGGCGTACGGGTGCGGGCGCTGACCCGGAGTCCCGCCGCCGCGGCACTGCCGGAAGAGGTCGAGACGTACCAGGGCGACCTGCGGCACCCGGGGACCCTCGACACCGCTCTGCGCGGCGTCGAGAGCCTCTACCTCTTCCCGGTGCCGGAGACCGCCCGCGAGGTGGTGGCCGCCGCCCGCCAGGCCGGTGTACGCCGGATCGTCGTCCTCTCCTCGTCGTCCGTGCTCGACGCCTCCGAGGACAACCACAGCGGCGCGTACCACCGCGCCGTGGAGCGTGCCGTGGAGGAGTCCGGCATCGAGTGGACCTTCGTGCGGCCCGATGAGTTCGCCACCAACGTGCTGTGGAAATGGGGCCGGTCCATCCGCGAGGAGGCCGTGGCCAGGGCACCGTACGGCGAGGCCCGGCGGGTGCTGGTCCACGAGGCGGACGTCGCCGACGTCGCCGTGGCGGCGCTGCTGGAGAACGGTCACCTCGGGCAGGCGTACGTGCTCACCGGACCGGAGGCGATCAGCCAGACCGAACAGGTCCGAACGATCGCCGAGGCCATCGGCCGGCCCGTCGCCTTCGAGGAGATCACCCCCGATCAGGCGCGTGAGGTCATGGGCAGGGTCATGCCCGCACCCGTCGTCGAGATGGTGCTGCGCTATCTCGCGGACGCCGTCGCCCATCCGCCGGTCCCGCTGGACACCGTCGAGCGGATCACCGGCCGGCCCGCCCGGACCTTCGCCCAGTGGGCCGCCGATCACGCCGCCGACTTCGGCGCCGACCGCGAAAGGGCGGACGCGTGACCGCCCCGGCCCCCGGCCCCGACGCCCGGGCATCGTCCGGTGCGGGGGCGGACGGCGCCAACCTCTTCGTCCGTCTGACCGGCAGCGGAGAGCCCGAAGAGCGCCTCGTCCCCGGCACGGGCGAGCGCCCGGTCGCCGGACGCGGCAAGGTCGTCGTCCGGGTCGAGGCAGCGGGTGTCTCCTACGCGGAGGTGCAGATGCTCCAGCACCTGCACCCCTTCCCACCCGCCTTCCCCTTCGTTCCGGGCTACGACCTGGTGGGACGGGTCATCGAGGTCGGTCCCGGCGTCACCGGCCGGCGGGTCGGTGACCGCGTGGCGGCCATGCCCCGGCACGGCGCCTGGCAGCGGTACGTCGAGACGCCCGCCAAGACCCTCGCCACCGTCCCCGAGGACCTGGACGCGGCCGTCGCCGTGGCTCTGGTCACCAACGGGGTGACCGCCTGGCAGATGCTCCACCGGCTGGCCGGTGTGCGGCCCGGGGACACGGTCCTGGTGCACGGTGCCAGCGGTGGCGTGGGCACACTGCTCACCCAGCTCGCCGTGCACCACGGCCTGCGGGTCATCGGCACCGCGTCACCTGCCAAGCACGACGCGGTCCGCGCACTGGGCGCGGAGCCCCTCGACTACCGGACGCCAGGTCTGCCCGGCGTCGTCAGGGAGCTGGCACCCGGCGGCGTCCAGGCGGTGTTCGACCACATCGGCGGGCGCGGCCTCGACGACAGCTGGGCCATGCTCGCCGACGGCGGCGCGCTGGTCTCCTACGACTCCTCCGTCGCCGGATACCGGCCGGGTCAGTGGTTCCGCCCGCACGTATCGGCTCTGCGCCGCACCGTCCGGCGCTGGGCGGCCCGGCACCTGGGGCTGACCCGTGGCCGGCGCATGTCGATGTACTACGTCAAGCCCGGCGCGGACTTCAACGCGGATCTCGCCGCCCTGTACGAGCTGGTGGCCGACGGAGTGCTCCGGCCCGAGATCGCCGGCCGCCACCGGCTGGAGGACGCCCCCGTCGCCGTACGCGCCCTCCTGCACGGCAGCACCGTCGGCAAGCACGTCCTGCTTCCTGACGAACCGTCCGCTTTCGATCCCGACTCTGCGAAAGGACACCGCACATGAGCGCCACCCTGACCGAGCAGTCCGCCCAGGAGCGCAACAAGGAACTCGCCCTCTCCATGGTCGCGAGCTGGAACCGCTGGGAGCTGGAGGGCATCATCAAGCACTGGGCCCCGGACATCAAGCACTTCTCCGAGGACCGTCCGGTCTCCTCCGAGGCCATGATCAAGGCCATGGAGAGCGGCCTCGCCGCCTTCCCCGATCTGCACCTGGACGTCAAGAGCATCGTCGCCGAGCAGGACCGCGTCTGCCTCCGCATCACCGTGACGGCCAGCCACCAGGGCGAGTTCCAGGGGAAGGCCCCGACCGGCCGCAAGGTGACCTGGTACATGCTGGAGGAACTGCGCTTCAACGAGGCAGGGCAGGTCATCGAGCACTACGACGTCTTCAACTACCTGCCGATGCTCAAGGAGCTGGACCTCGTGCCCGCGGACGTGCTGTGAGCACGGCGGTACGGGCCGTCTCGAAGCACGCGCCGAGGCCGCCCGGCAGGGCATCGACAACGTCGAGCTACGGGTCATGGACGGCGAGCACCCGGATCTGCCGGCCGCGTCCTTCGACCTTGTGCTCGGCAGCTACAGCGTCATCTTCCTGCCCGACGCCCGGGCCGCACTCGCCCGCTACGCCGAACTGCTGGCCGACGGGGGCCGGATCGGTTTCACCAGCCCGGTCTTCACCCGGGACACCTTCCCCTTCCTGCCGCCGGCGTTCACGGAGTGGATTCCGCTGTCGCTGCTCCGCCATCTGCCCGAGTCGTGGCACCCGGAGCAGTTGCAGCGGCAACTGCACTCCTGGCTGGAGGACCCGGCCGACCTCACGGCGGCGATGGAGCAGGCCGGGTTCACCGACGTGGAGATAGCCGACGAACCGGTGCCGATGACGGCGGAGTCCGGCCGGGCATGGGTCGACTGGTCGCACACCCAGGGCATGCGGCTGCTGTGGCAGCACCTGCCCGAGGCCGAGGCGGCGGCGCTGCGGGCCCGTCTCGTCGAAGCCCTCGACGCGCTGCGCGACGGCGACGGCCCGGTGCTGATCGATGTACCGGTCCGGTTCGTGACCGCGGCTGTCGCCCGCTGACGACGAAAGGGGCGGAGGGTCCGGCAGCGGCCCTCCGCCCCTCTGCGCGCCATGCCGTGTCAGGTCACGGAGAGCGCACCGTCCACCGCGAGGACGGCGCCGTTGGCGTACCCGGCCTCCGGCCGGGTCAGCTGCACGATCCACCAGGCGATGTCGTCCGGGTGGCCGACCCGGCCGGACGGGATCCGCCCGGCCATCTCGGCGAGAAACGCCTCATAGGCCTCACTCGGCATGCCCGCCCGCGCCCCGACACCGGTGTCGACGACGCCAGGGGCGATCCCGACGCAGCGGATGCCGCGCGAGGCGAGTTCCACCGCCCAGGTGCGGGTGAGGAAGTCGAGCGCGGCCTTGGCCATGCCGTACACCGAGTTCTCCGGCCAGGCACGCCGGCCGAGCGCTCCGGCCGAGCCGACGTTCACCACCGTGCCACGCGCCGCCTCCAGGGCGTCCAGCGCACGCTGGGTCAGAAAGAGCGGGGCGAGCAGATTCGTGGCCAGCTGCTGTTCGGCCGCCGACCGGTCGAGGTTCTCGAGGGCCGCGAAGCGGGTCATGGCCGCGTTGTTGACCAGGACGTCGATGCGCCCGAACTCCCGCAGGGCGGTCGCGACGATCTCCTCGGGCGCGTCCGGGTCGCACACGTCCGCGACGAGGTGACGCATCCTGTCGTGTCCGCCGGCGGTCTCCCGCAACGTCGCCGGCGAGCGGCCGACGATCAGCACCTGCGCCCCGGCCGCGTGGAACGCCCGGGCTGTCGCGGCGCCGATCCCCGTTCCGCCGCCGGTGATGACGACGGCCTTGTCCACGGTGGAGTCCATGCCGCCGCCTCAGAAGCAGACCGCGGTGTTCACGCCCCGGATGACGGCCTGCTCGGCCTCCTTGCCGAAGTCCGCATCCAGCGTGATCGACAGCTGCACCCGGATCGACAGGTCCGGCGTGGTCGCCGCGAACGTGGCGTACCCCGGGATGCCCGCACCATGACCCCACAGGTCCATGTTCTTGTCGTTCTGGAGCTTCATCAGCCCCAGGCCGTAACCGATGCCCATGGGCAGGTCCCTGATCATCTCGCGAGGCAGCGGAGTGGTCATCTGCTGGAACTCCGCCTCGCCGAGCAACTCGCCGCCGAACAGCGCGACCAGGAACCGGTCGAGGTCGGCCGTCGTGGAGATGATCTCGCCCGCACAGCCTGCCTCGGACGGGTTCATCAGCGTGACGTCCTCGGTCCGGCCGGCGATGCGCATGTACCCGCGGGCATGCGGCTCCGGGATCTCCGGGTCGTCGCCCGGCAGTGTGGTCCGGGTCAGCCCGATCGGTTCCAGGACGCGTTCGCGGATCTCGTCGCGGTAGGAGCGGCCGGTCACCTTCTTGATGAGCAGGCCGATGATGAAGTAGTTGGTGTTGCAGTAGGCGAACTCGGTCCCCGGCTCGAACTCCAGCGGCTTGCCGGCCGCGATGGCGATCAGGTCCTCCGGCTCGTAGTGCTTGTACCGGTCGCGCAGGAACCGGTCGCCGGGCTTCTGGAACGAGTCGGCGAACCGCAAGCTGCGGACCCGGCTGATCGAGGAGCTGGGGGTGGAGCCGTCCCCCCAGCTTCAGCGGCTCCACCAGGCGATCCTCACCGTGGACCCGCGGCTCGACGTCTTCACCAGCGAGCGGCACGGCTCGACCTTCGACCTGTACGCCGCCTGAACCACCCACCCGCTTCCCGCGCCGTCCTGCCGCCGTCCCGGCCGTGTCCGGGGAGGCGGCAGGGCGGCCTCTTCGCGTCCGGCGACGGCATGACGAGCGCGGTGCCGTCGCCGGACGTCACACGAGTTCCGGTCGCGCCTCGTTCGTGTGCGGGCCGGGTGGCACGCCCGGGGTGGCTTCCCGCTTCCCGGCTGCCGTGAGGCGCAGGTAGCCGTAGATCACCGAGAGCATCGCCAGGATCATCAGGGGGCCTGCGATCCACGGGTGCTCGGACATGGGGACCGGCAGCCAGCGGTAGGAGAGGACGAGGGCGGTGAAGGTCAGCGTGCCGTGGGCGACCAGGAGGGCGTCGGAGCGGATCCAGGTGCGGGCGCTCGCGCGCATGGCGGCGTCGATGGTGAGGACGAAGACGACCCCGGCGACGAGGTCCGCGCCGTAGTGGTAGCCGAAGCCGAGTGTCGCGCTCAGGGTGCCGATCAGCCAGAAGGTGCCGGCGAAGCGCATCCAGCGGGAGCCGGCGCGGGTGTGGATGAACAGGGCGACGGCCCAGGCCGTGTGCAGGCTGGGCATGCAGTTGCGCGGGGTGATCTCGTCGAACGGCATCGGCCGGGGGAGCTCCACGGACGGGAGCGTGTCCGGCCACAGGTGGGCCGTGGCCCAGGCGCCGCCTTCGGCGCCGAAGGCGAACACGGGCCCGACGACCGGGAACATCATGTAGATGGCCGGGCCGATCAGGCCGATCACCAGGAAGGTGCGTATCAGGTGGTGGCGCGGGAAGCGGCGCTCCACGGCCACGTTGCGCAGCTGGTAGAGCGCGACGAGGGCACCGGCCAGCGGGAGCTGGCCGTAGATGAGATGCAGGAGGTGGGTGCTCACCGGGTCGGTGAGCTCGACCAGCCGGCCGGCCAGCCAGGACGGGTCGCCCAGGGCGTGGTCGGCGACGAGGACGTACTCGTCGAGCACGGTGGGACGGGTCTTGGAGGTGATGAGCAGCCAGGCGTCCCCGGCCTTCTGCCCGGCCATCAGCAGCAGCCCAAGACCCACGCCCTTGAGCAGCAGCACGCGTTCGGCGCCGGTCCTGCGGGTGAGGGCGATGACCGCGCAGCCCACGATCACCCACAGCGCACCGTTGCCGAAGCTCAGGCCGGCGCCGGTGGCCCAGCGCACCAGGACGAAGGCAAGGTCGATGCCGACGGCGGTGCCGACCGCGATCAGCCGCTGCCGCCAGGTGAGCACCACCATGGTCAGGGCGAGCCCGGCGTAGAGACGGGGGCCCGACTTGGGCGGGAGGAACAGCTCCCGCACCTGATGGGTCAGCGGTCCGGCCTGGCCGTAGCGGCGGGCGGCGCATTCGAGCGCGACGAGGAACGCGAGGGCTGCCGCGCCTGCCGTGGTCCACAGCAGCACGCGCGGCGTGCATATCCGGGTTCGTGTCGTTTTCAATTGTTACGCCCCCGTGAAGAACAAGTGATCCGCCGATGGCCGTGGGTTCGAACATGCTACGGGGCGGCCGAGCGGGGCTGGAGTCGTCCGGAGGGACGGCCGTGAGAAACCCCGGGCCGGGCCTGCGAGACCGGAGCGGCCGTACTCGTCCGCGCTGTCGGTGGCGCGTGCCAGGATGACCCCTCGCCGAGCAAGTCGAACAAGTCGAGTAAGCCGAGCAAAGGGTTCCCGGCGGGGTGGGGGTGTGATGGCGAGCGACGGGGTGCAGTCCGGGCGGGCGGCGCGGGAGGTGTGCGCGCAGGCCGGGCCGCTGCATGCGGCGGCCCGTGCGCTGCGGGAGGAGCACGAGCGCGCCCTGGACGCCGTGCGTTCCGCGCTGGCCCCGCTCAAGGAGGAGCTGGTCGCCGAGGAGCTGGAGCTCATCCCCGTCGCCCGGCTCAGGGACGCCACCGAGGGGCGGCTGCGGCTCGGCGCGCTCGAGGCGGCGGGGCTGACGACCGTGCGTGCGGTGTATGAGGCCGGCCGGTACGAGCTGCGGCAGCTGCCCGGGGTGGGGGAGCAGACGGCCGACCGTGCGCTGGCAGCCGCCCGCCAGATCGCCCGCGCGGTCGGCGAGACCGTCTCCGTCCGCATCGACGTGGACCACCCCGAGCCGCGCACCACCGCCCTGGTCGCCGCGCTGCACCGCCTGGTGGAGGCGGGGCCCGAGCTGCGCCGCGCCCTGGACGCCGCCGAGCGGCTCGAGAGGCGGCTGGGCGAGCTGCTGCCGGCCGCCCGGCCCGCCTCCGGGCGGCTGCGGATGCTGTTCACGGGGCGCAAGCGGCGCGAGCGTGCGCTGGCCGCGGTCGCCGAGCTGCAGGAGATGATGGCCGACGCCCGCCGCCGCGACCTGCCGCTGCTGCTCGCCCAGACGACCACCGATCTGCTGCGCCCGCCCGCCGACGAGATCGAGGCCTGGGTCGGCTTCGAGCTGCGCTCCGCCGAGTACTACAGCCAGCTCGCCGAGGTCTCCGAGCACCGCACCGACGTGGCGGCGAGCGAGGGCTTCCTGCCCTCGGAGGTGGTCGAGCGGGTGCACGCCCAGCCGCTCGACGACACCCACCGCCGGGTCTCGCTGCGCGGCTACCAGTCCTTCGGCGCCCGTTTCGCGCTGGCCCAGCGCCGGGTGATCCTCGGCGACGAGATGGGGCTCGGCAAGACCGTGCAGGCCATCGCGGTCCTCGCCCATCTGGCGGCCGAGGGGCACAGCCACTTCCTGGTGGTGTGCCCGGCCGGCGTGCTGATCAACTGGACCCGCGAGATCCGCTCCCGCAGCACCCTGCGCGCGCTCGCCCTGCACGGCCCGCAGCGGCAGGACGCGTACGCCGAGTGGTGCGAGCGCGGCGGTGTCGCCGTCACCACCTTCGACATGCTGCGCGCCCTGCCCGCCCCCGAGGACGGCGGCGGCACCCGGCCGGCCCTGCTGGTCGTCGACGAGGCGCACTACGTCAAGAACCCGGAGACCCGCCGTGCCCGCTCGGTGGCGGTGTGGTCCGGTCACTGCGAGCGGGTGCTGTTCCTGACCGGCACCCCGATGGAGAACCGGGTCGAGGAGTTCCGGGCGCTGCTGCGGCACGTGCGGCCCGACCTGGTCCCCTCGGTGCGGCGCACCGACGCGGTCGCCGGGCCGCAGGCCTTCCGGGCCTCGGTCGCGCCCGCCTATCTGCGCCGCAACCAGCAGGACGTGCTCACCGAGCTGCCCGCGCTGCTCCAGGTCGACGAGTGGGAGGAGTTCAGCGCGGCCGACGAGGACGCCTACCGCGCGGCGGTCGCCGAGGGGAACTTCATGGCGATGCGCCGGGCCGCCTACGCCGACCCGGAGAAGTCGGCGAAGCTGCAGCGGCTGCGGGAACTCGTGGACGAGGCCGCCGAGAACGGGCTCAAGGTGGTGGTGTTCTCGTACTTCCGGGACGTACTCGCCGCCGTCCGGCGGGCGTTGACGGAAGGGGACGCAGGCGGCTCCGCCGGCGGCCCGGGCGGTGCGGGCGGAG
>NZ_BAAAIZ010000060.1:0-3994 GCF_039526425.1 Streptomyces thermospinosisporus | reverse complement strand
CGGAGTTCATGCCCACCACAGCCGAACCAACAGATCACGTTCGGAAAGCGGATGGCTTCTGAGTCCTTACCGGTCCGCGTTTGGCCCCGTGGCGCGATCGATCACCAGGTCTGGCGGAACCTACCGCACTGGCTGTGAGCCGTATGGTCACTTGGCTCTCGGTGTACTTGCCTAATGTGCCTTAACTATTCCTGCGACGCTGACGTGCTCATTCGCTTGACAACCCTAGATAACCACGACGGCGGTGGCGTTCGCCGTGGTGCTCTACAAAGTGGTCACCAGCGGGCCGGTCAGCACGGCACTGCGGAACATCGTGCAGCAGGCACTCGATGGCCGGATGTGACACCGGACGTGACAAGCGCGACCGGGGGTTCGTGACGGCGGAGTCGGCCCTGGTGCTGCCCGTGCTGGTGCTGTTCGCCACGGCGCTGGTGTGGGGGCTGCTGGTGGTGGCGGCGCAGATCCAGTGCGTGGACGCTGCTCGGGCCGGCGCCCGTGCGGCCGCCCGGCAGGACCCGCCGGACGCGGTCGTCGAACTCGCCCGCGAGGCGGCGCCGCCCGGGGCGCAGGTCACGGTGAGCCGGGGCGCGGAGGAGGTACGGGTGGTCGTCGTGGCCAGGCCACGGCTGCTGCGGGGGCTTCCGTTCGACGTACGGGAGGAAGCCGTGGCGGCCGTGGAGGAGACCGTGGGGGCGGGGCCGTGAGGTGCGGTGAGAGGGAAGCCGCGAGGGAAGCGGTCCCGGGCGGAACGGTGAGGTGCCGCTCGTCCGGAGACGGCCGGGGAGGGACGGTGAGGTGCCGCTCGTCCGGAGACGGCCGGGGAGGGACGGCGAGGTGCCGCTCGTCCGGAGACGGCCGGGGAGGGACGGTGAGGTGCCGCTCGTCCGGAGACGGCCGGGGAGGGACGGTGAGGTGCCGCTCGTCCGGAGACGGCCGGGGAGGGACTGCCGGACGCGGTGCGACTCGGGCTCACCGGGGCGGGACGGCCGGACGCGGTACGACTCGAGTTCGCCGGGGCGGGACTGCCGTATGCGCCGGCACCCGAGCCCGCCGGATCGGGGCGGACCGGGGGTCGGCGACCGTGTGGAGCGTCGGGGCGATCGCGGTGCTGTGCGTCGTGTTCGGTGTCGTGCTCGCCCTGGGGCACGCGGTGGTGGTCCGGCACCGTGCGGCCGGGGGCGCGGATCTCGCCGCGCTCGCGGCGGCGGACCACTGGGGCGAGGGCGGCGCGGCGGCCTGCGCCCGCGCCGGCCGGGTGGCCAGGGCGCAGGGCACGCGGCTCGTGCGGTGCACGGTCGAGGGAGAGATCTCGGACGTGTCGGTTGCCGCGGGCCGGGCCCCCTTCGCCGCGGAGGTCAGGGCGAGGGCGGGGCCTGCGACGACGCCCGCGCGTCCCGGGGGCGCCGCCGGTCCCGGCCCTCCGCCTCCTCCGCTCCTCCCGGAGGCGGCGGCCCACCCTCGGCTTGCAGGGGCGTCGCCTTCCCCGCTCCTGGGTTCGGCGCACCCTCCTCCGCTTCCTTCTCCTCGGGCTTCTCCTCCGGGGCCCCTTCCAGCAGCACAGTGAGAAGACGCACCGCGCCCCGTTTGTGCAGCGGATCGTTGCCGTTGCCGCACTTGGGGGACTGGATGCAGGAGGGGCAGCCGGCCTCGCACTCGCAGGAGGCGATGGCCTGGCGGGTGGCGGCGAGCCAGGCGCGGGCGGTGTGGAACGCGCGTTCCGCGAAGCCCGCGCCCCCCGGATGGCCGTCGTAGACGAAGACGGTGGGCAGCAGGGTGTCGGGGTGCAGCGGGACGGAGACGCCGCCGATGTCCCAGCGGTCGCAGGTCGCGAAGAGGGGCAGCATGCCGATCGAGGCGTGCTCGGCGGCGTGCAGGGCGCCGCCGAGGATCTCCGGGTTGATCCGGGCCCGGTCCAGCTGATCCTCGGTGACCGTCCACCACACTGCGCGGGTGCGCAGCGTACGAGGAGGGAGGTCGAGTTTCGTCTCGCCCAGCACTTCACCGGTCATGACCCGCCGGCGCAGGAAGGAGACCACCTGGTTGGTGACCTCGACGGAGCCGAAGCACAGGCGGCCCTCGCCCCAGGGGATCTCGGTGTCCGTCTCCAGCACGGAGACCGACGTGGTGTCGCGGGCGACCGTGGTGTACGGCGGGTCGGCCTGTTCGACGAGGGCGACGGAGTCCTCCAGGTCCAGGGAGCGCACGAGGTAGGTGCGGCCCTGGTGCAGATGGACGGCGCCCTCGTGGACGGTCGTGTGGGCGGCGCCCGCGTCGACCGTGCCGAGCAGTCGCCCGGTGCCGGCCTCGACGACCTGGACGGGCCGGCCGCCCTCGCCGCGGATGCCGGTGAGATCGGCGGCCCGCTCCCTGCGGGTCCAGTGCCAGGCCTTCGTCCTGCGGCGCAGCAGCTTCGCCGCCTCCAGCTGGGGCAGCAGCTCCGCGCTGGTGGGGCCGAAGAGTTCGAGATCGTCGTCCGTCAGCGGCAGTTCCTCGGCCGCCGCGCACAGGTGCGGGGCGAGCACATAGGGGTTGTCGGGGTCGAGGACCGTGGACTCGACGGGCTGGTCGAACAGGGCCTCCGGGTGGTGCACCAGGAAGGTGTCCAGCGGGTCGTCGCGGGCGACCAGCACGGCGAGGGCGCCCTGCCCGGACCGTCCGGCGCGCCCCGCCTGCTGCCACAGCGAGGCACGGGTGCCGGGGTAGCCGGCGATGACCACGGCGTCCAGGCCGGCGATGTCGACGCCGAGCTCCAGGGCGTTGGTCGCGGCGAGGCCGAGGAGTTCGCCGGAGTGCAGGGCGCGTTCCAGGGCGCGGCGCTCCTCGGGGAGGTAGCCGCCCCGGTAGGCGGCGACCCGCCCGGCCAGTGAGCGGTCCACCTCGGCCAGGCGCTCCTGGGCGATCACCGAGATCAGCTCGGCACCGCGCCGGGAGCGGACGAAGGTGACCGAGCGGACGCCCTGCACGGTGAGGTCCGTCAGCAGGTCGGCGGCCTCGGCGGTGGCGGTGCGGCGGACGGGGGCGCCCTTCTCGCCGTGCAGCTCGGTCAGCGGCGGCTCCCAGAGCGCGAACACCAGTTCACCGCGCGGTGAGGCGTCGTCGGACACCTCCACCACCGGCAGCCCGGTGAGCCGGCGGGCGGCCACCGCGGGCTCGGCGGCGGTCGCGGAGGCCAGCAGGAACACGGGAGAGGAGCCGTAACGGGCGCACAGGCGGCGCAGCCGGCGCAGCACCTGGGCGACGTGCGAGCCGAACACGCCCCGGTAGGTGTGGCACTCGTCGATGACCACGTACTTCAGGGCCTTGAGGAAGGAGGACCAGCGGGGGTGGGAGGGCAGCACGCCCCGGTGCAGCATGTCCGGGTTGGTCAGCACGTAGTTGGCGTACTGGCGGATCCACTCGCGTTCCTCGAACGGCGTGTCGCCGTCGTAGACCGCCGCGCGCACCGAATGGCCCAGTGGTTGTGAAAGTTCCTTCACCGACCGGCACTGGTCGGCCGCGAGGGCCTTGGTGGGGGCCAGATAGAGGGCGGTGGCGCCCCGGCCGTTGGGGGCCTCGGCGCCGTCCAGGAGGGTGGACAGCACCGGCACCAGATAGGCCAGGGACTTGCCGGAGGCGGTGCCGGTGGCGACCACGACCGACTCCCCGTCCAGGGCGTGCTCGGCGGCCCGTGCCTGGTGGGCCCAGGGATGGCCGATGCCCGCCGCCTGCACGGCGGCGATCACCTCGGATCGGATCCGGTCCGGCCAGACGGCATGCCGGCCCTCGCGCGGGGGCAAGTGCTCCGTATGAGTGATGCGCGAAGCCCGGCTCGGTCCGGACGCGAGCCGGTCGAGCACCGCACCCGGCTCGGGCCGGGGTGTGGTGCCGGCAGGGGGTCGATCGGATCGGTGATTCTTGGCCATCGGCACCGAGTGTGTCACCGGCGTGACGGACAATGGGCGGTGTGCATCGTGAAAACTGCACGTCGGGTGGGCTGGTGTGCGTAGGTGTCGGG
>NZ_BAAAIZ010000059.1:15746-30425 GCF_039526425.1 Streptomyces thermospinosisporus | reverse complement strand
CGACACCTACGCACACCAGCCCACCCGACGTGCAGTTTTCACGATGCACACCGCCCAGTCGGCGTCGTCCAGCTCAGGGACGAGCCGGCCGCGCTTGCGGAACCAGGCGCCCAGGGCGCAGGGCGTGCCCTGGCGGCCCTTCGGGGGCTCCTTCGTCACGGTGGCCGTGGTATCCAGCAGCTCCAACAGGCGGAGCTTCTGGGCGGGAGGCAGGTTCTCCAGCCTCTTGTGGGCCGCCTCGGCCATCGCCAGCAGGTCGCGGGCCCTCTTGCCCAGAGCTGGGCGATCTCCTCAGCCGACCGGTTCCGGTTCTCCGGGTCTGAAAGGATCTTCGCCAGACGGCTGACCTCCCGACTCACGCGCCTCAGCCTCCCTTCGCCGGCGCTCCAGGATCTCGCGGCCCTGGCGGGCGTACTTGCTGACGGAGCTTTGGGAGATGCCGAGCTTGTCGGCGATCTCGTACGTGTCCAAACCCTGCTGCGTCGCGAGGAAGATCCGCACCTTGTCGTTCTCCTCCGCCTGGATGGCGGTCTGGTGCGTCAGCTCGATGTCCGCCAGGACGGCGGCTCTGACGTGTTCGGGCAACGTGACCTTCTTTTTGGGCGGCATGGCCGGGTCCCCTCGCGCTCAGTCATTGCGGCAGCGGCTATCAGTGTGGCGGCAGATCAGGTATCTGGCCTCCCGATGAGCGGCGATGCCCAAAACTTAACCGACAGTGACCCGTGACCGTGCGAGTGATCGGTGTTGAACACCACCGGTCACCGGCCCTTCCACCATCCCCGCTTCCAGGGTCATCGCGGGTCCGGCTTCCGGTGCTGTCCGCGGTGACGGGGGGACACGCACGCGAGTGGGGCCGTGTACGTGTATCCCCGTCGTCTGCCTCCGCTGTCCGCCGTGACGATCACTCGTACGGTGGACGGCGAGACGTGCTTGATGATCCTGGCGTACGTCACGGTGTCCCTCGACGCCTATCCGCAGGTGCAGGTACGCGACCAGGCCGACTACAAGGAGCTGGTGCACGATCAGATCGCCGTGCTGCTGTACCTCGTGTACGCCCTGCTGGGGCTGGCGATCATCATCGCGGTGCTCGGTGTGGTCAACACGCTGGCGCTGTCGGTGGTGGAGCGCACCCGGGAGATCGGGCTGCTGCGGGCGATCGGGCTCGCGCGGCGGCAGCTGCGCCGGATGATCCGTCTGGAGTCGGTGGTGATCGCGGTGCTGGGGCTGGCGCTGGGTCTGGTGTGGGGTCTGTGCGTCCAGCAGGTGCTGGCGCTGGAGGGCATGACCGCGCTGGCGATCCCGTGGGGCACGGTGATCGCGGTCGTCGTCGGCTCGGCCCTGGTGGGCATCGCGGCGGCGCTGCTGCCGGCGCTGCGGGCGTCCCGGATGAACGTGCTGGCGGCGATCGCCCACGAGTGAGCCGGGTGTCCGGATGGTGGAAACGGGCGGGTGGCACTGTGCCGCTGTGCTGTGATCACTTCATGAGTGAGCTGCGGATACGGGCCGCGACGGCCGAGGATCTGGACGAGGTGCTGGCCTTCTGGAAGACGGCCGCCGAGGGCACCAGCATCAGTGACGACCGGGAGGGGGTCGAGCGGCTGGTCGCGCGGGACCCTCGGGCCCTGCTGCTGGCCGAGCGGGACGGGGAGCTGGCCGGCACGGTGATCGCGGGGTTCGACGGCTGGCGCTGTCATCTCTACCGGCTGGCGGTGCATCCGGACCACCGCCGTCAGGGCATCGCCTCCGCGCTGCTGGCGGCGGCCGAGGAGCGGTTCGTACGGCTCGGGGGCCGCCGGGCGGACGCGATGGTGCTGCAGCGCAACGAGACGGCGCATCATGCGTGGGCCGCTGCGGGGTACCAGCCGGAGGAGCAGTGGCGTCGCTGGGTGAAGCCGCTCAGCGGGTGATCCACGGCACGACCGGGATCCTTTGCTGATCCTTTACCCTTGAGGGGTCACTCGGTTCATCGGTCGCCTGCAAGGGCCGGTCACGTCGGAAAGGTTGGTGCGCGTCCGCCCATGGGCGAGCCTCCCAGTAGCAGACATCGCGCGGTCGTCCCCGTCCTGTTCGACCATGGGACGGAGGTGACCCGATGACCGAAGTGCTCCTCCTTCTGGTGGCGATCCTGCTCTCCCTCGCCTGCGGCGCCTTCGTGGCAGCCGAGTTCTCCCTCACCACGGTCGAGCGCGCCGAGCTGGAACGCGCCGTGGAGCGCGGCGAACGGGGCGCCGCGGGCGCGCTGAAGGCGGTTCGGAATCTGACGTTCCAGCTGTCCGGCGCCCAGCTCGGCATCACGGTCACCAACCTGATCGTGGGCATGCTCGCCGAGCCCTCGATCGCCGCGCTGATCGCGGGCCCGATCCAGGACCTCGGCGCCTCCGAGGCGACGGCGCACTCGGTGGCGCTGGTGATCGGCACGGGCCTGTCCACGGTGTTCCTGATGGTGGTCGGGGAGCTGGTGCCCAAGAACTGGGCGATCTCCTCGCCGCTGGCGATCGCCAAGCGGGTGGGCAACGCACAGCGCTGGTTCAGCGCCGCGTTCCGCCCCTTCATCACGCACCTCAACAACACCGCCAACCGCATCGTGCGCCGGATGGGTCTGGAGCCCGCCGAGGAGCTCGCGCCGGGCCGCAGTCCCCAGGAGCTGGCGGCGCTGGCCCGCCACTCGGCCAGGGAGGGCGCGCTGGCGGCCGACACCGCCGAGCTGTTCGTCCGCACCCTGAACCTGGCCGACCTCACCGCGGAGAACGTGATGACCCCGCGCGTGCAGGTCATGGCGCTCGAGGAGCACGCGACCTGCGAGGACGTGGCCAACGCGACCCGGGCGACCGGCCTGTCCCGGTTCCCCGTCTACCGTGACACCCTCGACTCGGTGGTCGGCACCGCGCACATCAAGGACGTACTGGCGGTGCCCGCGGAGCGCAGGGCGCACATACCGGTGTCCGAGGTGATGCGCGAGCCGCTGCTGGTGCCGGAGTCACTGACCGTCGACCGGCTGCTGGACCGGCTGTCCGACCGGCGCACCATGGCCGTGGTGATCGACGAGTACGGCGGCACCGCGGGCGTGGCCACGCTGGAGGACATCGTGGAGGAGGTCGTCGGCGAGGTCCGCGACGAGCACGACCCGCACGAGACGCCCGAGCTGGCCCCGGCCGGCACGGACGAGGAGGGGCACGCCCTGTTCTCGGCCGACGGCTCCGCGCGCATGGACCAGCTCGCCCGGGTGGGTCTGCGCGTTCCGGAGGGCCCGTACGAGACGCTGGCCGGGCTGGTGGCGACGAAGCTGGGACGCATCCCCGCCGTCGGTGACGCGCTGACGGTCGCCGGATGGCGGATGGAGGTCGTGGACGCGACGGGCCGCCGCGCCGCCCGGGTCCTGCTGCACGCGCCGCTCGACGACGAGCGGGTGGTCACCACGCGGGACGGCGGGACCGCCGAGGACGGCAAGGAGGCCCGGCGATGACCGCTCTACAGCTGCTGATCGGTCTGGCGACGCTCGTCGTCAACGCCTTCTTCGTGGGCGCGGAGTTCGCGCTGATCTCGGTCCGCCGCAGCCAGATCGAGCCGCACGCCGAGCAGGGCGACCGGCGCGCGAAGAGCGTGCTGTGGGGGCTCGAGCACGTGTCCGCGCTGATGGCGGCGGCACAGCTCGGCATCACCCTGTGCACCCTGGTGCTGGGTGTGGTCGCCGAGCCCGCCATCGCGCATCTGCTGGAGCCGGTGTTCCACGCGATGGGCGTGCCGTCGGGCGCGGGCCACGCGGTGTCGTTCGTGATCGCGCTGACGCTGGCGACGTATCTGCACATGCTGCTCGGCGAGATGGTGCCGAAGAACATCGCGCTGGCGGAGCCGGTGCGCAGCGCGCTGCTGCTCGGCCCGCCGCTGGTGGCGCTGTCGCGGGGCCTGCGTCCGGTGATCTTCACCATCAACGCCTGCGCCAACGCCCTGCTGAGGCTGCTGCGGGTCGAGGTGCGGGACGAGGTGGTGGCCTCCTTCTCGGACGCCGAGCTGGCGCAGATCGTGAAGGACTCCGGCGAGGCCGGTCTGATCGACGACCGGGCGCAGGAGCGGCTGCACGACGCGCTGGAGCTGGGCCGCCGGCCGGTGCGGGACGTGGTGCTGCCGCTGGAGCGGGTGGTCTATGCGAGCGTGGGCGTCACCCCGGAGGGCCTGGAGCGGCTGTCGGCCGAGTCAGGGTTCTCCCGCTTCCCGGTGGTGGACGAGGGCCGCCGGATCGTGGGCTATCTGCATGTGAAGGACGCCCTGGACGCCTCGCCCCGGGACGTGCCGTTCCGGCTGCGCGACATGCGCCCGATCGCGCGGGTGCGGGAGAGCACCCCGCTGGACGACGTGCTCACCGCGATGCGCGGCAGCCGCACCCATCTGGCGGCCGTCATCGGCGCCGACGGGCGGCTGGCGGGCCTGGTGACCATGGAGGACGTGCTGCAGGAGCTGTTCGGGCGGCGGGCCGAGCAGAGCTGAGACACCCGCGGCGGAGCGGGGCGAGGGAGCCGACCGACCGGCGGGTATGTGCACGGGATAGCATCTGTGCCGTCATGGAGACGAGCGAGACGACGCAGCCGCGTCCCACCCACACCAGCCTGGTCGCCGTCGGCGACTCCTTCACCGAGGGCATGTCGGACCTGCTGCCGGACGGCACCTACCGGGGCTGGGCCGATCTGCTGGCCGCTCGGATGGCCGCGGTCAACCCCGGCTTCCGCTACGCCAACCTCGCGGTGCGCGGCAAGCTGATCCGGCAGATCGTCGACGAGCAGGTGGACGCGGCCGCGGCGATGCGGGCCGATGTGGTCACCCTGGTCGGGGGCCTGAACGACACGCTGCGCCCCAAGTGCGACATGGGGCGGGTGCGGGCTCTGCTCACCGAGGCCGTGGAGCGGCTGGCGCCGCACTGCGGTCAGCTGGTGCTGATGCGCAGCCCGGGCCGGCAGGGCCCGGTGCTGGAACGGTTCCGGCCGCGCATGGAGGCGCTGTTCGAGTGCGTGGAGGAGCTGGCGCACCAGCACGGTGCCCTGGTCGTCGACCTGTACGGGGCGCCGGCGCTCGGCGACCCCCGGCTGTGGGACGCGGACCGGCTGCATCTGAACGCCGAGGGGCACCGCAGGGTCGCCGAGGGGGTGTGGCAGACCCTCGGCTACCCGCCCGAGGACCCCGAGTGGCATCTGCCGCCGGAGGCGACGCTGCCGCCCCGCTGGGTGGCCCGGCGGATCGAGGACGTGCGCTTCGCCCGCCGTCATCTGCTGCCGTGGATAGGCCGCCGCCTCACCGGCCGCTCCTCTGGCGACGGCCTGCCGCCCAAGCGCCCCGAACTGCTGCCCTTCGAGGGCGACCGGGTCCAGGGCGCCCGGTAGCCGACGCCGGGCCTCTCGGCCCTGCGGCCCACCGGGTCCGGGGCGCGGCGGCGACCGGGCCGGGGTGTCTTGTAGCTTCCGCCAAGCGGGCCCGTGGCGCGGGCCTGCAGGAACCGCCAGTAGAATCGCTCCACGTGACTGCTGCGCCCGCTAAGCCCCGTATCCCCAATGTCCTCGCCGGACGGTACGCCTCCGCCGAGCTCGCCACGCTCTGGTCGCCCGAGCAGAAGGTGAAGCTGGAGCGGCAGCTCTGGCTCGCCGTGCTGCGCGCCCAGAAGGACCTCGGGATCGAGGTGCCGGACGCGGCGATCGCCGACTACGAGCGCGTTCTCGACCAGGTCGACCTGGCCTCCATCGCCGAGCGCGAGAAGGTCACCCGGCACGATGTGAAGGCGCGGATCGAGGAGTTCAACGACCTCGCCGGCCATGAGCACGTGCACAAGGGCATGACCTCGCGCGACCTCACCGAGAACGTCGAGCAGCTGCAGATCCGGCTCTCCCTGGAGCTGATGCGCGACCGTACGGTGGCCGTGCTGGCCCGGCTGGGCAAGCTGGCCGGTGAGTACGGCGAGCTGGTGATGGCGGGCCGCTCGCACAATGTGGCCGCGCAGGCCACCACCCTCGGCAAGCGCTTCGCGACCGCCGCCGACGAGCTGCTGGTGGCCTACGGACGGGTCCAGGAGCTGCTGAACCGCTACCCGCTGCGCGGCATCAAGGGCCCGGTCGGCACCGCCCAGGACATGCTGGACCTGCTCGGCGGCGACGCGGACAAGCTGGCCGAGCTGGAGCGGCGGATCGCCGGGCATCTGGGCTTCTCCGAGACGTTCACCTCCGTCGGCCAGGTCTACCCGCGCTCCCTCGACTACGAGGTGGTCACCGCGCTGGTGCAGCTCGCCGCGGCCCCGTCGTCGCTGGCCAAGACGATCCGGCTGATGGCCGGGCACGAGCTGGTCACCGAGGGGTTCAAGCCGGGCCAGGTCGGCTCCTCCGCGATGCCGCACAAGATGAACACCCGCTCCTGCGAGCGCGTCAACGGCCTGATGGTCATTCTGCGCGGCTACGCCTCGATGACCGGCGAGCTGGCGGGCGACCAGTGGAACGAGGGCGACGTCTCCTGTTCGGTGGTGCGCCGGGTGGCGCTGCCGGACGCGTTCTTCGCACTCGACGGCCTGCTGGAGACCTTCCTGACCGTGCTCGACGAGTTCGGCGCCTTCCCCGCCGTCGTGGCGCGCGAGCTGGACCGCTACCTGCCGTTCCTGGCCACCACGAAGGTGCTGATGGGCGCGGTGCGCGCGGGTGTCGGGCGTGAGGTCGCGCACGAGGCGATCAAGGAGAACGCCGTGGCCACCGCCCTGGCGATGCGCGAGCAGGGCGCGGAGCGCAACGACCTGCTGGACAAGCTCGCCGCCGACGAGCGTCTGCCCCTCGGCCGCGACGAGCTGGAGGCACTGATGGCGGACAAGCTGTCCTTCACCGGCGCCGCGGGCGACCAGGTCGCCACCGTCGTCGCCCGGATCGAGGAGATCGTCAAGCAGCACCCCGAGGCCGCCGGCTACACCCCCGGGGCGATCCTCTGACCCGCTTCACCCGCGAGGAGCTCGAGGCCGCCCGCGACCGGCTGGTGCCGGACGTGGTCGCGGACGGCCTGCGGGTGCTGTTCTGCGGCATCAACCCCGGTCTGATGACGGCCGCGACGGGCCATCACTTCGCCCGTCCCGGCAACCGCTTCTGGCCGGCGCTGCACCGGTCCGGTTTCACCCCGCGGCTGCTGAAGCCGTCGGAGCAGAAGGAACTGCTGTCGTACGGGCTCGGCATCACCAATGTGGTGGCGCGTGCGACGGCCCGGGCCGACGAGCTGAGCGCCGAGGAGTACCGGGAGGGCGGGCGGCTGCTCGCCGAGAAGGTGGCCCGGCTGCGGCCGCGCTGGCTGGCCGTGGTCGGGATCACCGCGTATCGCGCGGCCTTCGGCGACTCCGCGGCGCGGGTGGGCCGGCAGGAGCGGGTCATCGGGGACACCCGGGTGTGGGTGCTGCCCAATCCGAGCGGGCTGAACGCGCACTGGACGGCGCAGACGCTGGCGGAGGAGTTCGCGCGGCTGCGTGAGGCGGCAGAGGGCTGAGCGAGTGCGCAGGGCCGCGGAGGCTGGGCGAATGGGCGCGACCGAAGAGGGCTGAGCTGAGCCGATCGCTGTCCGCGCGGGTCGTGAAGGGGCTCCGTGAGCGGACTCCGTCAGCGGACTCAAGGGTCAGGGGCGAGGCACGCGGGTCAGGGCGGGGCGGTTTCGGCGACCACCGCCAGCAGCTGCACCGCATCGTCCGGGTCCCGGTCGGCGACCGCGACGGCGACCCAGCGGCCGGTGCCCTCCACCTCCCACAGCCATGCCGCCCGGGCGCCGGCGGCGAGCCGGGCCCAGGGCTCGGGTATCTCCTCCTCGGCGCCGCGCAGCAGCACCGTCTGCAGGTTCCACAGGTCCGCCTCGCCCCAGCGGGCCGACAGGACCTCGTGCAGGGCGTCGCGTTCCTTCTCGTACTGGTCCACCGTCACCGCCCAGTCGCCCGGGTCGCCGTCGCGCAGGCCGGGGTCCGCCCGCAGTACGGCCACATGGTGGCCGGGCCCCGAGAAGCCGGCGTCCGACGGACCGTGCTCCGCCGGGAAGGGGCGGAAGCACAGCTCGTCGATGAGGGCGATGTGCTGTGCGATGTCCATGAGCTCCAGTAAACCCGTCGCCACTGACACTTGGCGGAGCGTCAGGCGACTTCCGGTCAGGCACGGCCGGCTTCCGGCCCCGCTCTGGCCGCGAGCAGTGCGGCGAGGGTGGTGAGCAGGCCCACCAGCGGGGCGGGAACGGCGACGGCGAGCGCCTTGGCCGCGGAACAGCGGGCGCGGTGCGGTACGGCGGTGAGGGACAGGCGCGGGGCGCCGTCGTGGCACTCGGCAGAGACGGCCGGTGCTCCCGCGTCCCGCTCCCCGGAGGTGTCCGGGGTTCCGCCTGCCGAGTACGATCCGGCCATCACCCGCACGAGCTGGGAGGACGGACGGTGGGGCGGCTGACCGGCGGGGATCCCTCGCTGCTTCGGAGGATCAACTCCGCGGTGGTGCTGCACGCGTTGCGGGCCACGGACTGCGCGACGCTGACCGAGGTCACCCGCGTGACCGGACTGTCCCGGCCGACGGTGGAAGGGGTCGTCGAGGGGCTCATCGAGGCCGGTCTGGTGGTGGAGGCGGCGGCCGGCGAGACGTCCGCCCGGCGCCAGGGGCGCCCGGCCCGGAGGTTCCGGTTCCGCGCGGAGGCCGGGCATCTGCTGGGCCTGGAGATCGGGGCGCACCGGGTGGCCGCGCTCCTCGCCGACCTGGACGGCCGGGTGATCGGCGCCGAGGTGAAGGACGTCGACGAGACGGTCGAGGCGGACGAGCGGCTGGAGCGGGCGCGTACCGCCGTCACCGATCTGCTGCGCCGGGCCGGTGTGCCGCGCGACTCGCTCCGTGCCGTGGGCGTGGGCACGCCCGGCATCGTGGAGGCGGACGGCACGGTGCGGCTGGGCACGGCGCTGCCCGGCTGGACGGGTCTGGGTCTGGGCGCGCGGCTGAGCCGGTCCTTCAAGTGCCCGGTGCTGGTGGAGAACGACGCCAACGCGGCGGCGGTGGCCGAGCACTGGAAGGGCTCCGCCAAGGAGACCGACGACGTGGTGTTCGTGCTGGCCGGGCTCAGCCCGGGGGCCGGTTCACTGATCGGCGGCCGGCTGCACCGCGGGTACGGCGGGGCGGCCGGGGAGATCGGGGCACTGCATCTGCTGGGCCGGGAGGCCACGCCGGAGGCGCTGCTGTCCACCACCGACAAGCCGCTGCATCCGCTCGACGAGCAGGCGGTCACGGCGGTGTTCGCGCAGGCGCGGGAGGGCGACCAGCGGGCGAGGGCGGCGGTCGACCGCTTCATCCAGCGGCTGGTGCACGACGTGGCCGCGCTGGTGCTCGCCCTCGATCCGGAACTGGTCGTGATCGGCGGCTGGGCGGCGGGCCTGGACGGGGTGCTGGAGCCGCTGCGCCGTGAACTGGCCCGCTACTGCCTGCGCCCGCCGAGGGTCGCCCTGTCCCTGCTCGGCGAGGCGGCGGTGGCGACGGGTGCGCTGCGGCTGGCCCTCGATCATGTGGAGGAGCAACTCTTCGCGGTGGAGGGCACGGTGACGGCCCGCCGGTAGGCGGGAGCGCGGGGCCCGCCGGTGGGCGGGAGCGCAGGACCCGCCGGTGGGCGGGAACGCAGGACCCGCCGGTGGGCGGGAACGCAGGACCCGCCGGTGGGCGGGAACGCAGGACCCGCCGGTGGGCGGGAACGCAGGACCCGCCGGTGGGCGGGAACGTGACGGGCCCATAGGCAGACCGGCCCGTCGGTAAACGGGCGGCACTGCCGGCAACCGCACCCGCTCACCCGGCCGCCGGAAGACGACCCTCCAGCGGCCTTCAGGACCCGTACGTGCTCAGGACGCCCGGCGCTCCGGACCATGGTGGACCTCCACCGCGCCCGTGTCGCCGAAGGTGAGCCGGCACGTGTCGGCGCGGTAAGTGGCCACGGAGAGCGCGGCGGTGCGGCCGCGGGTGATGAACCGGGTGGTGACGACCAGCACCGGAGCACCGGGGAGGCGGTCCAGTTCGCGGGCGTCCTCGGCGTTGGCGGAGCCGAGCTCCACGGTGTTCTCCTGGCGCTCCAGCTCCAGGTGCTGCAGTTCGCGCAGGACGGCACGGGCCCGGGCCGTGCCGGACGGCAGGTCGATGCCGGTCAGGTCCGGGACGGAGGAGGCCGGGATGTAGAGGAGCTCGGCGGCGACGGGCTGGCCGTGCGAGACGCGGGAGCGGCGCACGATGTGCACCGGCTCGTCCCGGCCGGTGACCAGGGTCTCGGCGACGGAGGCGGGCGGCACCTCGAGGGTGCAGTCCAGGGCCTGCCAGGCGTCGCCGGGGGCGCCCGGCCAGCCGTGCTGCGCGGGGCCGACGGAGACACCCATGCGGGGCGGGGCGACGGTCGTGCCGACGCCGCGGCGGCGCTGCAGCCTGCCCTCCAGTTCCAGCTGCTCCAGGGCCTGCCGGAGGGTCGCACGGGCGACGCCGAACCGTGCCGCGAGCTCACGCTCGTTGGGCAGGATCTCCCCCACCGAGAACTCGTTCTCCAGCGCTTCGCTGAGTACGGTCCTCAGGTGCCAGTACTTCGGTTCCGGCACCGTCTCCAGCTGCGTGGTCCCCACCCTGTCCTCCACGATGGCTGAGTCCGGCGGCGTTTTAGCGCCCTTGTTTATTAAAGGTTGTTTCACTTGTCAGCGACCATAAGGGGGCCCGACCCCTTGGTCAATACCAATCCCCCGCGACAACGGGACCCCCGCCGCATGGCGGGGGTCTGTCGCAGAGGGAACCGGCCGGGCTCGCGGGAGCTACGGCGCCGATGCCGGCGGTGTTCGCGGCTCCTCCGCCGCGGGCGCGTCCAAAGCCTGCAACTTGTCCGGGTTGCGGATGAGGTACACCGTCTGAATGCGCCCGTCGACGACGTCCACCTGGAAGATCGTGTCGGGCTTGCCGCCGGAGAGCACCAGCAGCGCGGGACCGCCGTTGACCTCGAGGTGGCGCACCGAGAAGTCGGGCAGGCCCTTGCGGGCGGCGCCGATGATGAAGCGGCCCACCTTGTCGGCGCCGGCCACCTCCCGCAGAGGTGCCCGCGCCTTGCCGCCGCTGTCACCGACGAGACGCACATCGGGCGCGAGCATCTCCAGCAGCGCCTCCAGGTCACCGCCGCCGGCCGCGGCCAGGAAACGCTCGGTCAGATCGCGGCGCTGGGCGGGGTCGACCTCGTAGCGCGGGCGGCGCTCCTCCACGTGCTTGCGGGCCCGTCCGGCGAGCTGCCGCACCGCCGCCTCGCCCCGGTCGAGCATGGCCGCGATGTCGGCGTACGGGTAGCCGAAGGCCTCGCGGAGCACGAACACCGCGCGCTCCAGCGGCGACAGCGACTCCATGACGACCAGGACGGCGAGGGAGACCGAGTCGGCGAGCACGGCCTGTTCGGCGGTGTCCGGGGCGCGGTCGCCGAAGTCGGTGACGTAGGGCTCGGGCAGCCAGGGTCCGACGTAGGTCTCGCCGCGGGACTTGATCTGGCGCAGCCGGTCGATGGCGAGGCGGGTGGTGACGCGCACCAGGTAGCCGCGCGGGTCGCGCACGTCGGAGCGGTCGCCGCCGGACCAGCGCAGCCAGGCCTCCTGGACCACGTCCTCCGCGTCGGCCACCCGGCCCAGCATGCGGTAGGCGACCCCGAGGAGGACAGGGCGGTGCTCTTCGAAGACATCGGTCTCGGTGTCGGTGGTCACCGCTCCATCCCAGCCCACGCCCGCGACCCTGTCCAGGCGGTTCCCGGCGGGGCGGTGCGGGCGCGGAACCAGCGCGCTGCGGACGCGGGAGGCGGACGGCCGGATTCAGGGGCTACCCGTCGGTAGCAATTGCTGACAAGCTGTCTACGGCGTCCCCGCCCGCGAGACCCAGACGAGGAGAGCACCTTCATGTCAGCGACCGTCTCCTTCGAGGTCACCTCACCCCACGGCCCGCAGCGCGTGACCCTCTCCTATGCGCGCGTGGGCCGCGGCGAACCGCTGCTCCTGCTGCACGGAATCGGCCACCACCGGCAGGCCTGGGACCCGGTGGTCGACATCCTGGCCACCGAGCGCGAGGTGATCGCCGTGGACCTGCCCGGATTCGGGGCGTCCGCCAAGCTGCCGGACGGGCTCGCCCACGACCTGCCGACCATGAACGCCGCGCTGGGCGCGCTGTGCCGGGAGCTGGAGCTCGGCCGGCCGCATGCGGCGGGCAACTCGCTGGGCGGTCTGCTGGCCCTGGAACTCGGCCGCGCCAAACTCGTACGGTCCGTCACCGCGCTGTCCCCCGCCGGGTTCTGGACCCAGGCCGAGCGGCGCTACGCCTTCGGGGTGCTGCTCGGGATGCGGCGGATCGCGGAGCGGCTGCCGCTGCCGCTGGTGGAGCGGCTGGCCCGTTCGGCTGCCGGGCGGACGGCGCTGACCAGCACCATCTACGCCCGCCCCGCCCGCCGTTCCCCCGAGGCGGTGGTCGCCGAGACGCTCGCGCTGAAGCACGCCGAGGGCTTCTTCGAGACGCTGCGCGCCGGCCGTGCCGTCCGGTTCACCGATCCGGTGCCCGGGGTGCCCGTCACGGTGGCCTGGGGCGCCAAGGACCGGCTGCTGCTGCCCCGGCAGGGCGTCCGCGCCAAGCAGACCATCCCGCACGCCCGGCTGGTCCGCCTCCCCGGCTGCGGCCATGTGCCGATGAACGACGACCCGGCCCTGGTCGCCCGCGTCATCCTGGACGGCAGCCGCACCCGCACGACGGCCGCCGAGTCCGCGCAGGTGGACGCCGCGGCCTCGTAGGCAGCGGAAACCGGTGGGCCGGCCCGCCGGCCCCTCGCAGAGTGACGCCGACCGAGCCGACGCGATCCCGGGGGTTCCCGCCGTGCCTCCAGCACCGACCGACGCGGGTGTCGCTGGAGACACGGGCGCCGCGGGGGCGGGGCGCTCCGAACCCGGCTCCCCCGCCTGGGAGTTGCTGCTGCCCCCGGCCTCGGCGCCCGCCCGCGGACGGGGGCGGCCCCTGACGACCCCGGCGAGGGCGTCCACCTGGTCCTCGGCTGCGCCCACCTGACTCCCCGCCCGCATCCGGGAGGGCGTACGGCTGCTGGCGGAGGCCGTCCGGAAATGAGCGCTGCGGCGGCAGCCGATTTCAGATCTCGTTACTCACCGGTCACAGTGAGTTCGTAACCGGGAAACACCATTCCTTCACAGTGGTATGCATGAGTCGAGACATGTCTGAAGTGATCTGCAATCTGCGGGAGCTGGCGAAACGGACGGTGCGGGGCAGGGCCGGCTTCCATGTGTGGTGGGCACGACGGCACGGGCATGCGCCCCCGGTGCCCGAGAGCGATGCCGGCGGTGCCCGGCCGTCCGCCGAGGCCGGGCCGAGCGTGCTGTGGCGGATGCGGACGACGGTGCGGGACGAGCCCGGGTCGCTCGCCGCGCTGTGCGCGGCGCTGGCCGGGCACGGGGTCGACATCCTGAGTCTGCAGACCCATCCGCTCGGCGACGGTGTGGTGGACGAGTTCCTGCTGCGCGCGCCGGGCGGGCTGGACGGCGGGGCGCTGACGGAGGCCGCCTCGGGTGCCGGGGGCTGGGACACCTGGATCGAGCGGGCCGACACCCACGATCTGGTGGACGCCCCGACGCGGGTGCTCGGCCTGGCGGCCCGCACCGCTCAGGACGCGGCGGAACTTCCGCTGGCGCTGCGGCAGTTGCTGGGCAGGTGCACCATCCGGTCGCTGCCCGCCGCCCGCTCCTCGGCGGTACCGGCGCCGCAGGGGCCGGTGGAGGGTTCGCTGGAGGGCACCGTGATGCGGCTGCGCGCCCCGGAGGGCGGGGTGATCATCGTGGAGCGGCCGTATCTGGCCTTCACCCCGACCGAGTTCGCCCGGGCGCGGGCGCTGGTGGAGCTGGACGCCCGGCTCGGTCCGCGGATCCCGCGCGGCCGGGACGTGCTCACCCTGCCGGAGGGCGGCGACATCACGGTGCGCCGGGCGGACACCCGTGATCTGCCGGCCGCGCTGGAGATGCACGAGCGGTGCTCGGCCCAGACGCTGCGGCTGCGCTACCACGGTCCTGTCGGCGACGCGGACCGCTATCTGCGCCATCTGCTCAGCCCGCGCTTCGGCCGCACGCTGGCCGCGCAGACCCCGTCCGGCCGCATCGTCGGCCTCGGCCATCTGCTGTGGGACGGCGACGAGACCGAGGTCGCGCTGATCGTCGAGGACGCCTGGCAGCGCCGGGGCATCGGCGGCGAGCTGCTGTCCCGGCTGGTGGCGATGGCCGCCGAGGCGGGCTGCTCGGACGTGTACGCGGTGACCCGGGCCGCCAACACGGGCATGGTCGCCGCGATGCGGGCCCTCGGCCTGCCCCTCGACTACCAGATCGAGGAGGGCACCCTGGTGATCACCGCCCGCCTGGACGGGATGGGGCCGCACGGCCCGCGGCAGCGGCACGGGGCGCACGCCGCCCGCCCCTGACCAGGGGGACGGAGCGGGCGACCGAAGGGCGGTTGAGGGCCGACGGCCGTCCCCCTCCCCCGGTGCGGGGGGGACGGCCGGGTCGTTCACCGGTCCGGGCGTCAGCCCTGGACCAGTTCCTCCTGGCGGGTCCCGGTGCCGGTGTGCCCGCCGAGCGCGCCGTCCAGGTCCGCCCACAGGTCCTCGACGTCCTCCAGGCCGACCGAGAGGCGCAGCAGG
>NZ_BAAAIZ010000059.1:9355-15729 GCF_039526425.1 Streptomyces thermospinosisporus | reverse complement strand
ACGCCGGCGCCCCTGCGGTCGTCGGCGTCGACGATGCGGTGGCTGATGGAGGCCGGGTGCTGGATCAGGGAGTCCACGCTGCCCAGGCTCACCGCCGGGGTGATCAGCCGGACCCCGGCGATCACCTGGTGCGGGTCCCCGTGGACCTCGAAGGACACCATGGCGCCGCCGATGCGCGGGTAGTGCACCCGTTCCACGCGCGGGTCGGCGGCCAGCCTGCGGGCCAGTTCGGCGGCGTTGGCGGAGGCGGCCCTCACCCGCACCGGGAGGGTCGACAGGCCGCGCAGCAGCAGATAGCCGGCCAGCGGGTGCAGGACGCCGCCGGTGGCGAAGCGGATCTGCCGCAGCGTGCCCGCGAACTCCTCGTCGCACGCCACCACGCCGGCGAGCACGTCCCCGTGCCCGCCGAGGTACTTGGTGGCGCTGTGCAGCACGATGCGCGCCCCGTGCTCGGCCGGGCGCTGCAGGACCGGCGTGGCGAAGGTGTTGTCGACCAGCAGCGGCACCGAGCCGCACGCCCGGGCGACGGCCCTGAGGTCGATCTCGGCGAGCGTCGGGTTGGCCGGGGACTCCACCAGCACAAGACCGGTGTCGGGGCGCAGCGCGTCGGCGACGCCGGCCGGGTCGGTCCAGGTCACCTCCGAACCGAGCAGCCCGGCGGTCAGCAGATGGTCGCTGCATCCGTACAGCGGCCGTACGGCGACGACGTGCCGCAGGCCCATGGCGCCCCGGGCCAGCAGGACGGCGCTGAGCGCGGCCATGCCGCTGGCGAAGGCGACCGCCGCCTCGGTGCCCTCCAGACGGGCCAGGGCGGTCTCGAAGCGGGCGACGGTCGGGTTGCCGAGCCGCCCGTAGATGGGCGGCCCGTCCGGTTCGGCGCCGGTGGTGGCGAAGGCGTCGATGCGGGCGGCCTCGGCGCGGCTGTCGTACGAGGGGTAGGTGGTCGACAGGTCGATCGGCGGGGCGTGCAGTCCCAGGCCTGCGAGGTCGTCACGGCCGGCGTGCACGGCCTCGGTGGCCAGTGCGCGAGATGAACGCGTGGTACGCGTGTCCATGCCCAGTTCCATGACCGAAGGGTGAACACCGACCGGGTCTGTAGCGGCGAAAACCGTGCTACGTTCGGCCAGTGGCCGAATCTGTCGTACTGGATCCGGTGGATCTCCATCTGCTGCGGCTGCTGCAGAACGACGCCCGGATGACCTACCGGGACCTCGCCGCGCAGGTCGGGGTCGCACCGTCCACCTGCCTGGACCGGGTGACCCGGCTGCGCCGCTGCGGCGTGATCCTCGGGCACCGCCTGGAGCTGGATCCGGCCAAGCTGGGCCGGGGACTCCAGGCGCTGCTGTCGGTGCAGGTGCGGCCGCACCGGCGGGAGCTGGTGGGACCCTTCGTGGAGCGTATCCGGGCGCTGCCGGAGTCGCTGACCATGTTCCATCTGACCGGCCCCGACGACTATCTGGTGCATGTCGCGGTCGCGGACATGGCGGATCTGCAGCGGCTGGTGCTGGACGAGTTCACCGCCCGCCGGGAGGTGGCCCGGGTGGAGACCCGGCTGATCTTCCAGCAGTGGGACTGCGGACCGCTGCTGCCGCCTTCGCCCTCGGCTCAATCCGGGTGACGTGCGGCGGGCCGCGTACCAGGATGGTCCGCATGTCACAGACCAACAACGCGCTGCCCCGCCAAGTCGCCGACGCCTACGTCGACGAGCTGATCGCCCTCGACCCGGTGACCGGTACCTACCTCGGTGTGAAGGAGAGCTCCGCCAAGCTGCCCGACCTCTCCCCCGCGGGCCAGGAGGCGCTCGCGGAGCTTCAGCGGGCCACCCTCGCCCGGCTCGGCGAGGCCGAGCGCCGCCCCGGCGCGGACAGCGACATCGAGCGCCGCTGCGCCCGGCTGCTGCGCGAGCGGCTCACCGCCGAACTCGCCGTGCACGAGGCCGACGAGGGCCTGCGCTCGGTGGGCAATCTGGGGACCGTGGTGCACCCGGTGCGCGAGGTGTTCACCGTGACACCGGCCCGGACGGAGGAGGACTGGGCGGCGATCGCGGAGCGGCTGCGCGCGGTGCCGGGCGCGCTGGCCGGCTACCGGCAGTCCCTGGAACTGGGCCTGGAGCGCAAGCTGTACGCGGCGCCGCGCCCGACCGAGGCGTTCATCGGGCAGCTCACCGAGTGGGCCGACACGGGCGAGGGCCGGGGCTGGTTCGAGGACTTCGCCTCGGCGGGCCCGGAGGCGCTGCGGGCCGAGCTGGACGAGGCCGCGCGCGGGGCGACCGCCGCGGTGGCGGAGCTGCGCGACTGGATGCGCGGGACGTACGCGCCGGCCATCGAGGGCGCCCCGAACACGGTGGGCCGGGAGCGGTACGCCCGCTGGTCCCGCTACTTCAACGGCACCGACCTCGACCTGGACGAGGCGTACGCCTACGGCTGGTCCGAGTTCCACCGGATCCTCGGCGAGATGAAGAAGGAGGCCGAGAAGGTCCTGCCGGGCGCCGAGACCCCGTGGGTGGCGCTGGCGCACCTGGACGAGCACGGCCGGCACATCGAAGGCGTGGACGAAGTGCGCGACTGGCTGCAGGGGCTGATGGACCGGGCGATCGAGTCCCTGGACGGCACCCACTTCGACCTGGCGGAGCGGGTGCGCAGGGTGGAGTCGCGGATCGCCCCGCCGGGCAGCGCGGCGGCCCCCTACTACACGCCTCCGTCGGAGGACTTCTCCCGGCCGGGCCGCACCTGGCTGCCGACCATGGGCCAGACCCGCTTCCCCGTCTACGACCTGGTGTCGACCTGGTACCACGAGGGCGTCCCCGGCCATCACCTGCAGCTCGCGCAGTGGGTGCACGTGGCGGACAGCCTCTCCCGCTACCAGGCCACCGTCGGCATGGTCAGCGCCAACTGCGAGGGCTGGGCGCTGTACGCGGAGCGGCTGATGGACGAGCTGGGCTTCCTGACGGACGCGGAGGAGCGGCTCGGGTATCTGGACGCGCAGATGATGCGGGCGGCGCGGGTCATCGTCGACATCGGCATGCACCTGGAGCTGGAGATCCCGGCGGACTCGCCGTTCCACCCGGGTGAGCGCTGGACGCCTGAGCTGGCGCAGGAGTTCTTCGGCGCGCACAGCAGCCGCCCGGCGGACTTCGTGGAGAGCGAGCTGACCCGGTATCTGACGATCCCGGGCCAGGCGATCGGCTACAAGCTGGGCGAGCGGGCCTGGCTGCTTGGCCGGGAGAAGGCCCGTCAGCGGCACGGCGACTCCTTCGACCTGAAGGCCTGGCACATGGCGGCGCTGTCGCAGGGCTCGCTCGGCCTGGACGACCTGGTCGACGAACTGGCCGCCCTGTAGGGCCGGTCAGCGGCGGAAGCCGCCCTCGGAGGAGATGACCTGCCCGGTGATCCAGTCCGCCTCGTCGGTGGCCAGCCATGCGATGAGGCGGGCGGGATCGTCCGGCATGCCCCAGCGTCCTGCGGGGAACATCGCGGCGATGGCCTCGTAGTCCTCGCCGGTCATGTAGCCGGTGTCCACGGGGCCGGGGTTGACGGTGTTGACGGTGACGGCCTGCTCGGCGAGGGTCGTCGCCAGCGAGCGGGTGATGGAGGCGAGGGCGCCCTTCTGCAGCGCGTAGGCGATCTCGCCGGGCATGCCGCCGGCCATGTCCTGCCCGGAGGTCATCATCACCACGCGCCCGCCCGGGGTGCGGGGTTCGAGGGCCGCCCGGTGCCGGGCGAACGCCTGGACCAGCAGCAGGACCGAGCGGGTGTCGACGGCCCAGTGGGCGTCGAGCATGGCCGCGTCGATGGTGTCGAGGTCGCCGTCGCTGCCGCTGAGGGCGTGGTTGGCGACGAGGATGTCGAGCCGGCCGCCGAGGGCCTCGACGGCGCGGCCGAGCAGTTCAGCGGGCACGGCCGGGTCGGCGAGGTCGCCCGGTCCGGCGATCACGCGTGCCCGCGGATCGCCGAGGGCCTCGGTGACGGAGGCGGTCACCTCCTCGATCCGGTCGGCGCCCCAGGGCTGGGCGGCGTCGTGCGGCACATGGTGGTGCAGATACACGCTCGCTCCGTAGGCGGCCAGGCGCCGGGCCACGGCGTGGCCGATCCCGGCGCGCCGGCTGGCGCCCGTGACCAGCGCGGTCCGGCCGCGCAGCGGCAGGGGGTCACGGCGGAGGGCTTCGGGGGTGGGGTGCGGAAGTCGGGGCATGACCGGTCATGATGGTCGGCGCCGGGGCAGGACGCACGCCAATATCGCCGGACGTACCCGGCCGAAGCCCGGTGCGCTCAGCCGATCCCGCGCTGCCGCAGCACCGACCCGGATCTGCCCTTGACCACTTCCAGCTGGGCGTGGATGCGCCGCCGCAGATCGGCGACATGGCTGACGATGCCCACGCTGCGGTCGCGTTCGCGCAGGGAGTCCAGGACGTCCAGCACCTCGTCGAGGGTCTGGTCGTCGAGGCTGCCGAAGCCCTCGTCGATGAACAGGGTGTCCAGGCGCACCCCGCCCGCCTCGTCGGTGACGACGTCGGCGAGACCCAGGGCGAGGGCGAGGGACGCGAAGAACGTCTCGCCGCCGGACAGCGTGGAGGTGTCCCGCTCGCGCCCGGTCCAGGCGTCGACGACGTGCAGGCCGAGGCCGCTGCGGCCGCGGCCGGTGCGGTCGTCGGAGTGCACCAGGGTGTAGCGGCCGGACGACATGCGCTGCAGCCGGGCGGACGCGGCGGCCGCGACCTGCTCAAGCCGGGCCGCGAGCACATACGACTCCAGGCGCATCTTCCGTTCGTTGTCCGCGGCCGTTCCTGCGGTGAGGCCGGCCATGCGGGCCACGCGGTCGTGCTCCTCGCGCAGCGGCGCCAGCCGCCGCACCGAGGCGGCGACCCGCGCGGAGAGCCGGTCCAGCTCGGTGCAGCGGCGGTCGGCGGCGTCCCGGTCGGAGGAGGCCTCGCGCACCCGGCGGTCCGCCTCCTCGGCGGCCCGCTCGGCGGCGAGCACATCGGCGGGCGGCTGTGCGGCGGCGGTGAGCGTCTCGTGCTCGGCGAGGACCGTCCGCACCGCGGCCTCCTCCCGCTGCCAGGCGTCCAGGCGGCGCTGCAGCTCGCGGTGGGCGGCGTCGTCGAGGAGGGCGTCGGCGGCGGCCTGCGGGGTGTCGAAGCCGGCCCGGAAGGCGGCGTCGGCGAGCCGGGCGTCGGCGGCCTTGAGGCGCTGGGCGGCGTCCTCGGCGGCGCGGGCGGCGTCGGCCGCGTCGGTGAGCCGGGCGACGCTCTCCTCCAGCTGTGCGGCGCGCGCGGCGACGCTGGGCGCCTCGCCCCGCGCCTGGGCCAGCTCCTCCTCCAACGCGGCCCGTTCCCGCTCGAGCCGGTCGCGGTGGCCCACCCGGGCGGCGGCCCGGACGGCGGCCTCGCGCTGGGCGGAGACGCGCAGTTCGTGCTCGTGCTCGGCCTGGCGCAGCCGTTCCTGCGCGGCGTGCAGGCCGGAGGCGGCCTCGCGTGCCTCGGCGTGGGCGTGCTCCAGCTCCCGCAGTTCCCGGGCGAGTTGCTCGGTGGGGGTGTCGCCGGCCTCCGCCGTGGCCGCGGCGAGCGCTTCGCGGAGCCCGGCGTGGCGGCGTTCGTCCTCGGCGTGCTCCTCCTCGGCGCGCTGGTACTCCTTCAGTGCGCGTTCCTCCGCCGCGCGGTCGACGTGCCCGGCGTCCTTGCGGGCGGGTGCGGGATGCTCCCGGGAGCCGCACACCGCGCAGGGCTCGCCGTCGGTGAGGGAGGCGGCCAGCTCCGCGGCGATGCCGTCGAGGCGCTGCTCCTTGAGGTCCAGCCAGCGCCGGCGGGCCTCGGCGGCGCGCTCGGCCGATTCGAGGGCGCGGCCGCGGGCCTCCTCGGCCTCGGCGGCGAGCTGGTCGCGCCGGCGGGCCGCGGCGAGTCTGCGGCGGGCGGGCTCACGCCGCTCGGCGAGCTGTTCGGACCGGGTGGCGGCCTGCCGGGCGCTGTCGATGGCGGCCTGGAGGGCGGTACGGGTCTCCTCCCAGCCGGCCAGCCAGGTCTCGGCGTCCTGGAGGATCTCCTCGTCGGCGCGCTCCTGGCGGTCCAGACCGGCGCGTTCCTCGAGGAGTTCGGCGAGTCTGCGCTCGGCGCGGCGCGCGGACTCCAGTCCGCCCAGTTCCTCGGCGGCGCGGCGGGCGGCGTCGGCCAGGGCGGTCGCGCCCGCGTCGGCGAGTGAGGCCGGCAGCAGGGCACGGGCGCGGCTCTCGGCGTCGGCGGCGCGCCGGTGCTCGATGTCGGCGGACTCGCGCAGTTCCAGGGCGGGGGCGACCGTCTCGGCCTTGCGGGCCCGCTCCATGCGCCGCTGCGCCTCCTGGTGGGCGCCGGCCCGCTCCTCGAGGCGTGCGGCGCGCTCGCGGGC
>NZ_BAAAIZ010000059.1:0-9243 GCF_039526425.1 Streptomyces thermospinosisporus | reverse complement strand
CTGGGCGGCGGCCAGCCGGCAGCGGGCGATGTCGAGCTGCTCGCGGGCGGCGCTGCGGGCGACGGCGGCGGCGCTCAGCACGGCGTCGGCGAGGCCGGGGTCGCCGGGTGCCAGCTCGGGCAGGTCCATGGCCTCGCCGGCGGCCTGCTGCATGCGGTGGGCGTCGGCGAGCAGGGCGGCGTCGCCGTCGCGCACCTGGGTCTCGGTGGCGCGCCGGCGCTCGGCGAGCCGCTTCTCCACCTCGGCGAAGCGGCGGGTGTCGAAGAGCCGGCCGAGCAGCTTGCCGCGTGCCTCGGCGTCGGCGCGCAGGAAGCGTGCGAAGTCGCCCTGGGGCAGCAGCACCACCTGGCAGAACTGTTCGCGGCTCATGCCGAGCAGCTGGGTGATCTCCTCCCCGATCTCCTGGTGCGAGCGGCTGAGGTCCTTCCAGCTGCCGGCGGCGGCGTCGTACTCGCGCAGCCAGGTCTGGGCCTTGTCGAGGGTGGTCCCGGTGCCGCGCTTCTTGGGGCGTTCCCAGGGCGGCTGCCGGGTGATCTCGAGCCGGCGCCCGGCGACGGTGAGGTCGAGGGTGACGGAGGTGCGGGTGGCCGGGGCGGCGTGGTCGCTGCGCAGGGACATGCCCTGGCCGCCCTGCCGGGCTCCGGGGACGGCGCCGTACAGCGCGTAGCAGACGGCGTCCAGGACGGAGGTCTTCCCGGCGCCGGTGGGGCCGTGCAGCAGGAAGAGCCCGGCGGCGGACAGGGCGTCGAAGTCGACGCTCTGGGAGGTACCGAAGGGGCCGAAGGCGGTGATGTCGAGGCGGTGCAGCCTCACCGGGCCACCTCCTGGAGGGCCTCGTCGGCGCGTACGGCGTCGATGGCGTCGCGGAGCACGGCCCGTTCCCGTTCGTCGGGTCCGGCGCCGCGCACATGGGCCACGAAGTCCTCCGCGATCTGCTGGTCGCTGCGTCCGGCGAGGCGGCGGGCGTAGGAGACCCCGGGGTCGTCGGGGGCGCGTTCGGGGTCGAAGACCAGGCTGAGGGTGTGCGGGAAGCGCTCGGTGAGCCGGGCCATGGGGTCGGCGGGGCGGACCGGGTCGGTGAGGGTGGCCTCGACCCAGGCCTGCTCGTGGGGGGTGAGCGCGGGGTCGGCGAGCAGTTCCTCCAGGGTGCCGCGGATGCGGGCGAGCGGCCGGGGCACCGGGCAGTCGATGCGTTCGGCGGTGACGGCTCCGCCGGCGTCCAGGTCGATCAGCCACATGCTCTTGCGGTGGCCGGCCTCGGAGAAGGAGTAGGCCAGCGGGGAGCCGGAGTAGCGGACGCGTTCGCTGAGCGTCTGGCAGCCGTGCAGATGCCCGAGCGCCACATAGTCGACGCCGTCGAAGACGCCCGCGGGCACGGCGGCGACCCCGCCGACCGTGATGTCCCGTTCACTGTCGCTGGGTTGGCCGCCGGTGACGAAGGCGTGGGCGAGGACGACGCTGCGGGTGCCGGCCGGGCGGGCGGCGAGGTCGGCGCGGACGCGGTCCATGGCGGCGGCGAGCACCGCCTCGTGGCCCGCCCGCTCGACCCCGAACTCGTCCTTCACCAAAGCAGGTTCGAGGTAGGGCAGCCCGTAGAAGGCGACGTCCCCGTGGGCGTCGGACAGGAGCACCGGTGTGCCGCAGGCGGACGGCTCGGTGCGCAGATGGATGCCGGCGCGCCCGAGGAGCCCGGCGCCGACGCCGAGGCGGCGCGCGGAGTCGTGGTTGCCGGAGATCATCACCGTCGGCACGCCCAGGTCGGCGAGGCGGTGCAGCGCGTCGTCGAACAGCTCGACGGCGGCGAGCGGCGGCACCGCGCGGTCGTACACGTCTCCCGACACGACCACGGCGTCGACGCCGCGCTCACGCACGGTCTCCACCAGGTGGCCGATGAACTCGGCCTGGGCACCGAGCATGCCGACCCGGTGGAACGCCCGGCCGAGGTGCCAGTCGGAAGTGTGCAGCAGTCTCATGATCCCCGAGACTAACGGCCGGGTCTGACAGCACGGGCGGTTACTCCCGTATCGCCACCGTTCACGGCGTTCACACCGTCACACTCCGCGCCCGGTACGCCCGTTATGCACCCAAGTTGCTTCTTCGCGCCACTGGTTCGCGCGGTCTCAGCCGACTCAGGTCTCCGCGCGGCCGGTTCGGGCGGTCTCAGGCGTCCCGTACGCCTCCCGGCCCAGGTCTCAGGCGTCCCCGTACGCCTCCCCGCCCAGCTCGAATCCCGCGGTCCCGGCAGTGGCGTCGGCCAGCCAGGCGCGGAAGGCGTTCACGTCGGCGTCGGGCAGGCCGATCTCGATGGTGACCTGCTCGCCGTAGCGCACGTCGCGCACCTCGCGTCCGGTGGCGCGCAGATCGTTCTGGATCTTGCCGGCCCGCTGGTGGTCGACGGTGACCGTGGCCAGCCGGCAGCGGCGCCGGGTAACGGTGCCGAGGGCGTCGAGCGCCTCGCCGACGGCGCCCCCGTAGGCGCGGATGAGTCCGCCCGCGCCGAGCTTGACGCCGCCGAAGTAGCGGGTGACCACGGCGACGACGTACCGCATGTCGCGGCGCAGCAGCATCTGCAGCATGGGCACCCCGGCGGTGCCGCCCGGCTCGCCGTCGTCGCTGGCCTTCTGCACGGAGGCGTCGGCGCCGATGACGTACGCCCAGCAGTTGTGGGTGGCGTCGGCGTGCTCCTTGCGGACGGCGGCGATGAACTCCTGCGCCTCCTGTTCGGTGGCGGCCGGGGCGAGGGAGCACAGGAAACGGGAACGGTTGATCTCGGTCTCGTGCACACCCGGGCGGGCGACGGTGCGGTACTCGTCCTGCATCGGACCAGCCTATGCGCCCGCGGGCGGGCGGCGCGTTCCGGCTAGGGGATCCCTAGCCCGAGGTCCCGCGCGGGACGGTCACCGAGGTCAGGAGTGCGCCGCCGGTGTCCAGGTCCCGCCAGGTGGTGCCGTGCCAGGCGAGGACGGCGACGGCCGAGGTGGGGAATTTGGTGCGGACGGCCGCGAGGGTGTCGTCGACGGCGTCGCCGGCCAGGTCCAGGACCAGGTCCTCCAGGCCGGGGTTGTGGCCGACCAGCAGGAGCGTGCGGACGTCCTCGGGCGCCTCGCGCACCACGGCGAGCAGGTCCGCGGCGTCGGCACCGTACAGGCGCCGGTCGTAGCGGACCGGCGGCACCCCCGTCCACTCTCCTGCGGCCAGTTCCCAGGTACGGCGGGCGCGTACGGCCGTGGAGCAGACGGCGAGGTCGGGCAGCAGGCCGGCCTCGGCCAGGGCGCGTCCGGCGGCGGGTGCGTCCCGGAGCCCGCGCGGGGCCGGCGGGCGCTCGTGGTCGGGGACACCCACCGGCCGGGCCGACTTGGCGTGGCGCAGCACCACCAGCCGGCGCAGCGGCCCGGTCCCCGCGGGCCCGGTCATGCCGGGGCCCCGAGATCGCGGGTGAGGTCGACGCCGAGCAGCCGGTCGGCGTAGGCGTACGTCTCGAAGCGGGCGCCGTCCGGGACGTCGGCGTCGCTCGCCACCCCGCGCAGCACGCGGAGGACTCCGGGTACGTCCAGGTCGTTCTCCCAGGCGGCACGCAGGTCGGCGCGTACGGGGTCCGGGATGGGCCGCGAGGGGTGATGCGCCCAGGCGGCGACCGCGCCGCGCCACTCGGCGAGGGTCCCGGCGGCCTCGCTCAGCTCCTCGGGACCGAGCCGCACGGCCGTGTCGCGGGGGTGGGAGAGCAGAGCGAGCCGGAGCGCGGCGGGGTCGGTGCCGTCGGATGCGCCGGGAACTTGCTCGCCGTGCACCGGAGCCACCGCCATGCGCACGCCTTCGGGCGCCGCGGCGCTCTCTGCGGCGAGGACGTGCAGCACCTGGGCCTCGCCCAGCCCGGTTCCGGCGTCATGTGCCTCCTCCAGGGGCCGTACGCCGAGGGCCGCACCCGCGGCGCGCAGCTCGGCCTGCCCGCGCTCGCCGGAGAGCATCGCCCACACCGGTGTGCCGCCGAGCTCCAGGGCACGCACCAGAAGGTCGGCGACGAGCAGGACACGCAGGTTCGTGGGGTCGAAGCCACTGGTGTGGGCCTCGATGCGGGTCAGGCCCCGTCTGGCGGGGGCGGCGTCCACGAGTGCGCCGGTTCGGGCGTCGGTGATGCGCAGCACGAGCCGAGCGTAGGCGGCTGAGCGCCCGCGCGCAGTCATCTCGCACGGTTTTTCGAGTGCTCGTGGCGGGATTCGACGAGGGCGTGTTCGGGGTGCGCGGGCCGCGGGCTGCGCGCTGCGGGGAGGACGGGTTCCCCCCACGGTCCGGCGTCCACCGTCCCGGGAATCACTGGACGTACGGCGCGGTTGTCCCCTGTACACGGCCTTTACGGCTCATCACGTTCCTGGAGGCGCACGGTGTACGGCGACGATGCAACGGTCCGCAAGATCCTCAGCGAGCTGGGTGACACCTGGGCCGTGGTGGGCCTGTCGACCAACCGGCGGCGCGCCGCGTACGGCGTCGCCCAGGTGCTGCAGAGGTTCGGCAAACGGGTGGTCCCCGTGCATCCCAAGGCCGAGACCGTGCACGGCGAGCAGGGCTACCCCTCGCTCGCCGACATCCCCTTCGATGTGGACGTCGTGGACGTGTTCGTCAACAGCGACCTCGCGGGCGCTGTCGCGGACGAGGCGGTGGCCAAGGGCGCCAGGGCGGTCTGGTTCCAGCTCGGCGTGATCGACGAGGCGGCCTATGAACGGACCCGCGCTGCGGGTCTGGAGATGGTGATGGACCGCTGCCCGGCGATCGAGATCCCCCGGCTCGGGCTCCCCCAGCGCGGTTGACCTGCCCTGGGCGGCCCGCGCGCAGCCATCCACAAACCGCCGGAGCCGCCCGCACAATGACCCGGTGACCCAGACCTCCCCCCACCCCAACTCCCCTTCTCCGCAACGGTTTCCGGTCGTCGTCGTGGGCGCCGGGCCCGCCGGTCTCACCGTGGGCTGCATCCTGCGCGCGGCCGGTGTGGACTGCCTGGTGCTGGAGACCGAGACGCGGGAGTTCATCGAACGGCGCCCCCGTGCCGGGGTGATCGAGGAATGGGCGGTGCGGGGCCTGGAGCAACGAGGCCTGGCCGGGAACCTGCTGGAGCGGGCCGAGCGGCACATCGCCTGCGAGTTCCGCTTCGCCGGGGAGCGCTTCCGCTTCCCCTACCACGAGTTGACGGGCCGTCATCACTGGGTCTATCCGCAGCCGTTGCTGGTGACGGACCTGGTGCACGAGTACGCCGACCTGCGCGGCGGCGCGATCCGTTTCGCCGTGCGGGACGTGATGCTGCACGGCCTCGACGGGCACAGCCCGTCGGTGTCGTACATGAGCCCCGAGACCGAGCGGCGGGAGGTGGTGGAGTGCGACTTCCTGGCCGGCTGTGACGGGGCCCGTGGCGTGAGCCGGGCGGCGCTGCAGCCCGGGCGGGCACGGACCGCCCGGCACGACTACGGCATCGGCTGGCTTGCGCTGCTCGCCGAGGCGCCGCCGTCAGCCGACTGCGTCCTGTTCGGCTGCCACCCCGACGGCTTCGCCGGGCAGATGCCGCGCAGCCCCCAGGTGACCCGCTACTACCTGCAGTGCCCGCCCGGCGACGACCCGGACAACTGGCCGCACGACCGCGTCTGGGCCGAACTGCGGCGCCGCCTCGGCGCGGACGGCGCGGCCCCGCCGGCCGAGGGCCGGCTGATCGAGAAGCGCGTGCTGGACATGCACGACTACGTCACCGAGCCCATGGTCCACGGGCGGCTCTTCCTCGCCGGGGACGCCGCGCACCTGGTGGCGCCGATCGCCGCGAAGGGCCTCAATCTCGCCCTGCACGACGCCTTTCTGCTCGGCGACGCGCTGGTGGCGCGGCTGACGAAGGGAGACGACAGCGGGCTCGCGGAGTACGAGGCGGCCTGTCTGCGCAGGGTGTGGGACTACCAGGAGTTCTCGCAGTGGCTGTCCGAGCTGTACCACGGCGGCGCGGCGGGCGACCCGTTCCGCGCGGGCACCACACTGGCCCGGCTGCGCCGCCTGTTCACCTCGCCCGCTGCCGCGGCGGCCTTCGCCGAGCAGTATCTGGGCACGGCCGAGCGGTACTGACCGGCGGCCGGAGCCGTACCCGGCGAGGCGGTCGCTCGTGCGGCGGGCGTCACCGGCCCCGGCCGTCCGGCCGGTCAGACGCCGAGCCCCTCCAGCACGACCGCGTTCGGCAGTTCGGCGAAGGCCTTGCCCGGGACCAGCAGCTTGCCCCGGCGGCGGCCGCTGCCGACGAGGACGTACGGCAGGTCGACGACGGCCGCGTCCACCAGGAGGGGCCAGCCGTCCGGCAGGCCGATCGGGGTGACGCCGCCGTACTCCATGCCGGTCTCCCCCGTCGCCGTCTCCATCGGGGCGAACGACGCCTTGCGGGCGCCCAGTTGGCGGCGTACCACGTTGTTGACGTCGACCCGGGTGGTGGACAGGGCCAGGCATGCGGCCAGGGTGCGCTCGCTGCCCCGCCTGGCGGCGACGATCACGCAGTTGGCCGACTTGTCCAGCAGGTCCTGCCCGTAGTGCTCGACGAAGACGGCGGTGTCCGCCCAGCGCGGGTCGGTGTCCACATGGACGATCTGCTCGGCGGGCACGCTTCCGCTCCAGGCGCGGATGGCGGCGGCGACCGGCGGGGCGAGCTCGTCGAGGCAGTCGGGGGCGGGGGTGGCGTGGTCGAAGTCTCCGATCGGTGCGCGCATGACCGCACCGTAACCCACCTCGGCGGACGGGTCAGTGGACGGGGGGTACCGAGACGGTCAGCACCATCTCCATCGGCACATCGCCCTGGTTGCCGTAGGCGTGGGGGACGTTGGCCTCGAAGGAGGCGCTGGCGCCCGCAGGGACGCGGTGCTCCTCGCCGTCCACGGTGAGCGTCAGTTCGCCGGCGGTCACGTGCAGCAGCTCGAACGTGCCGCCCGGGTGGGGGTCGGAGTCGCTGGACTCGCCCGGCATCAGCCGCCAGTCCCACATCTCCAGCGGTCCGGGGGCCTCGGTGCCGATGAGCAGCCGGTTCCAGCTGCCGGCCTCGGTGTGCCACAGGCGTACGGCCTGGTCGGCGGGGACGACACGGACCTGCGGGCCGCGCTCGTAGTCGAGCAGGGTGGGAACGCTGACCCCGAGGGCGTCCCCGATCTTGACGACCGTGCCGATGCTGGGGTTGGTGCGGGCCTGTTCGATCTGGATGAGCATGCCGCGGCTCACTCCGGCGCGGGCGGCGAGCGCGTCCAGGGTGAAGCCGCGCTCGGTGCGCCAGCGCTTGACGTTGCGCGCGAGGGACTGGGTGAGCAGCTCGAGGTCCGTCACGATGGGTCCGTTCGGTTCGCTTCCGTCCGGGCCGGCGAGTGCGCCGGCGGTTCTGCGGTGTGGGGTGCGTGGTGCTGCGTGCCGGCCGCGGCACGGGGCCGCGGTCCGGCGCACCTGGTGGGGTCTGATGCACCGGCCTGTGCAGCGAACTGTACTGCGGGGCGGTACGGCGACGCCTGGATCAGCCTTCCGGTTCCAGCTCCGCCAGCCGCTCGATGTCCGCTTCGCCGAGCTCCGACAGTGCCCGCAGCTGGTCCGGGGTGGTCCCCTCCGGGATCGGCACCGGGGCGGGTGTGCGCAGGGGCGGCTGCCAGCCGTCGGCGGGCGTCCAGCGCCGGACCACGCGGGCGGGGGCGCCGGCGACCACGGCGTGGTCGGGCACCGTGCCCCGGACCACCGCGCCCGCGGCCACCACCACGTTCCGGCCGATCCGCGCGCCCGGCAGGATCACCGCGCCGGTGCCGATCCAGCAGCCCGGCCCGATCTCCACGGGCTCCATCCGGGGCCACTGCTTGCCGATGGGCTGGTGCGGGTCGTCGTAGGAGTGGTTGGTGGAGGTGATGTAGACGTACGGGCCGAAGTAGCAGTCGCTGCCGATGGTGACGCTGGTGTCGGCGATGACATGGCTGCCGCGTCCCAGGACGACGCCGTCGCCGATGCGCAGGATCGGCTCGGGGCCGAGATCCAGGTCGGGCATGAGGCCGGCGGTGAGGGTGACCTGCTCGCCGATGATGCAGTGCGAGCCGAGATGGATCCAGGGTTCGCCGAAGACGGTGCCCAGCGGGAAGGCGAGGCGGGTGGCCTCGCCGATCGCGCCGAATCGCAGCCGGCCGGGGTTGGCGGCGGTCACCGAGCCCGTGCGCTGTATCCACGCCCAGCCCGCATGGACCGCGCGCTGCGCCAGTCGACGCGGCCAGGACGAGAACGTGTTCTTGCTCTTCGGCACGGGTTCACCGTACTGAGCGGACGGGACCGCCGGGCCGTCCGGGGGCTGTGATCTTCACCCCACGGGTGTGACGTACGGTTCGTTCTCGAACCGACGAGGAGGCGAGATGACGCACGAGGCGCTGATCACCGGTGTGGGCGGCAGGGAACCGAAGGTGGACCCGGAGGCGTTCGTGGCGCCGACCGCGTCCGTGGTCGGGGACGTGACCCTGGAGGCGGGGGCGAGTGTCTGGTACGGCGCGGTGCTGCGGGGCGACGTGGAGTCGATCTCCGTCGGCGCCGACAGCAATGTGCAGGACAACTGCACGCTGCACGCCGACCCGGGATTCCCGGTGCGGGTCGGTGAGCGGGTCTCCATCGGCCACAACGCGGTGGTGCACGGGGCGACCGTCGAGGACGACTGCCTGATCGGCATGGGCGCGACGGTGCTGAACGGAGCCGTGATCGGCGCCGGCTCCCTCGTCGCCGCCCAGGCACTGGTCCCCCAGGGCATGGTCGTGCCCGCGGGATCCCTGGTCGCCGGTGTCCCGGCGAAGGTCAGGCGCGAGCTGACCCCCGAGGAACGCGAGGGCCTCACCCTCAACGGCAGCATGTACGCGGGCCTGGCCCGCACCCACCGGGACGAGTTCGAGGCGTAGGAGGGGCAGCAGGCGCAGCCCGGACCGGGCAGGCGCGCGAAGACGGCGAACGCGGGACCAGAGCATGCCTGGCGTGGCGCCACAGTCTCGGCTTGCGTGCGTCGATCACGGCCGGGCAGCGCCCTGGCCACGGACAGCCGACGCAGGCGGCCGGGCGGCAGTCGGCCGGCGGACGTCAGGGGGGACGGCCGGGCGGCGCCGTGGTCGCGGCCTGCCGGCGCAGGAGCCTCGGTGGCTGTCGGCCGGCGGGCGCCGTGGCCGCAGTCGCCCAGAGGCACCACCGTCAGGGCGGGCAGCGCCCCGGCCACCAACAGCCGACGCAGGCCCCCGGGCGGCA
>NZ_BAAAIZ010000058.1:0-5396 GCF_039526425.1 Streptomyces thermospinosisporus | reverse complement strand
CGGCGGCGAGGGCGTCCAGCCACTCGGTCTCGGTGCCGGGCGCGGCGGGCAGCAGGGTGCGCCAGAGCGCGGGCGTGCCGCCGGGCGCGGAGCTGAGGGCGGCGCGCAGGCGCGGCAGGTCCAGCGACCAGGCGACCAGGTGCGGGGTGGGCCGGCGCAGCGACAGCTCGATCAGGTCCCGGGCCTGACCGGGCGTCAGGGCGCGGTGGCCCAGCCGGGCCATGCGGTCGAGGTCGGCGTGCCCGGCGGCCAGCCCCTCCCCCGCCCAGACGCCGAAGGAGACGGACTGGGCGGCGAGGCCGAGGGCCCTGCGGTGGTGGGCGAGCTGGTCGAGGAAGACGTTGGCGGCGGCGTAGTTGCCCTGGCCGGCGTTGCCCGCGACACCGGCCGCCGAGGAGACGAGCAGGAAGAGGTCGAGGCCCAGGTGGGCGGTGAGGCGGTGCAGGTGCGCTGCCCCGTCGGCCTTGGGGCGCAGCACCTCGGTGAGGCGTTCGGGGGTCAGCTCGGCGACCACGCCGTCGGCGAGGACGCCGGCGCAGTGCACCACGCCCCGCAGGGGCGCCTCCTCCGGGATGCCGTCGAGCAGATCGGCGAGGGCGTCCGCGTCGCCGGTGTCGCACGCGGCCACCTCCACCTGGGCGCCGAGGGCGGCGAGTTCGGCGGTGACCTCGGCGGCCCGGGGGTCGGCCGGGCCCCGGCGGGAGGTCAGCAGCAGGCGCGGGGTGCCGTGCTCGGCGAGCAGCCGGGCCATGGTGCGGCCGACGGCGCCGAGGCCGCCGGTGATCAGGACGGTGCCCTCGACGGGGATCCGGTTGGCGGGTGCATCCGCGCTGCCGGCTTCAGAGTCGGCGTCGGCTTCAGAGTCGGCGTCGGTGAAGCGTGCACGGACGAGGCGGGGGGCCAGCAACTCACCTCGGCGGCAGGCGAGTTCGGGTTCCTCGCGCTGGGCGGCGGCGGTGCGCAGCACGGACACCGCGTCCCCGGTGTCGTCGTCGAGGTCGAGGAGGACCAGACCCAGGTCGGGATGCTCGGCGCGGGCACTGCGGGCGAGCCCCCACAGCGCGGACTGGGCGAGACCGGGCACCGCGTCCCCCTCGGCGGCCGCGACCGCGCCCCGGGTCACCCACAGGACGCGCGCGGGCATCTCCTCGGGCCGGAGGGCGACGAGGTCGCGCAGCTCGCGGAGGGCGGCCGTGGCCGCCTCGCCGGGTCCGGCGTCCGGGCCGGTGCGCGGCCAGAGGCGTACGACCACGCCGGGGCGCTCGTCCGGGGCGGCAAGGGTCTCCCCCGCAGCCGTCAACTCCCGCTGGACGGCTGCCGCTCCCGGGCCGTCCCCCAGGACCCGCCAGGTGCCCGCCGGGGCCGGCGGCGCGGCGACCGGCGTCCAGGCCACCTCGTACAGATGCCGGGCGCTCTCCGAGGAGGCGTCCAGATCGGCGGGGTCGGCGGCGCGCAGCCGCACGCCCTCCAGCCGTCCGGCGGGGAGGCCGTCGGCGTCCCACAGGCCGACGTCGAGGGTGACGTCGGTGCCGGAGGCGGAGGTGCGGCGCACCGACACGGTCAGTTCGGTGGGGTTGCCGGGCGGCAGCGCGCAGCGGCCGACGGCGACCGGCAGCAGCGCCCTGCTCTCGTCCGGGTCGAGGCCGGCCGCCACATGGAGTGCGGCGTCCAGCAGCGCGGGGTGGACCGGGTAGGGGTCGGTGGTGTCACGGGCTGACCGAGGGAGGGTCAGCCGGGCCAGCAGGGTGCCGTCGCCGGTGCGGACGGCCTGCCGTACGCACCGGAAGGCGGGGCCGTAGCCGAGGCCGAGGGCGGCCAGCCGCTCGTAGGTGTCCTCGCTCCAGGCGGGGTCGGCCCCGTCCGGCCAGGCCGGCGGCGCCTCGCCCGCGGTGGCCGTCGCCTCGTCGGTGGCCGTCGCCTCGTCGGTGGCCGTCGCCTCGTCGGTGGCGGTGCCGGTCGCGGTGGCGTGCAGGGTCCAGCCGGCGGCCTGCTGCCCGCGCGGGCGGCTGTGCACGGTGATCTCGGGCGCGGGGCCGGAGGTGACCACCTCGACGGACACCTCGGTGGTGCCGTCCGCGGGCAGGGCGAGCGGGGCGAGCAGGAGCAGGCCGGTGACGTCCGAGGGGGTGTCCGGGCGGGCCACGGCGAGGGCGGCGCGGCACAGCTCGGTCAGCGTGGTGCCCGACACCACGGTGCGGCCGAACACGGTGTGGTCGGGGAGCCAGTCCGCGGTGGCCGCCGACCATTCGTTGCGGAAGGTCCAGCGGGTCTCGTCCGCCGACTGCAGCTGCACGCCGAGCAGCGGGTGCGCGGCACGGTCGAAGAGGCCGGGTGCGGCGGTGGTGGCACCGGCGGCCTCGGACCAGTGGCGCTGCTCGTCCCAGGCGTAGGTGGGCAGGTCGGCCGGGGCGGGGTCGGGGACCAGGCGGCGCCAGTCGACGGGCCGTCCGTGGACGTGCAGTTCGGCGGTGGCGCGGTCGAGGCAGGCCAGGGCGTCCTCGTCGCGGCGCAGCGAGCCCACGGCGACGAGGTCCTCCGTACCGGTCTCCTCGGCGACGGTGCGCAGCGCGGTGAGCAGGGCGGGGTGGGGGCTCAGTTCGACGAAGCAGCGGTAGCCGTCGGCGATCATCCGCTCGACGGCCGGGCCGAACCGCACCGGCTCGCGGAGGTTGGTGTACCAGTAGGCGGCGTCCAGTTCGCCGGTGACGGGGGCGCCGGTGACGGTGGAGTACCAGGCGACGGGCGCCGGTGTCGCGGTGACGCCTTCGAGTTCGTCGACGATCTCGGTGCGGACGGCCTCCACCGCGGGGCTGTGGGAGGCGTAGTCGACGTCCAGGCGGCGGGCGAAGACCTGCTCGCGCTCGAGGGCGGCGAGCAGTTCCTCGACGGCTTCGGTCTCGCCCGCGACGACGGTGGAGCGGCCGCTGTTGACGGCGGCTACGGACACCCGGTCGCCGCCGAGTGCGGCGAGGCGGGCCTCGGTCTCGGTGTGCGGCAGGGCGACGACCGCCATGGTGCCGGTGCCGGACAGGGCGGTCAGGGCCTGGCTGCGCAGGGCGACCACGGCCGCCGCGTCGTTGAGGCTGAGGGCGCCCGCGACGCAGGCCGCGGCGACCTCGCCCTGGCTGTGTCCGATCACGGCGTCCGGGCGGATGCCGCGGGCCCGCCAGACGGCGGCCAGCGACACCATCACGGCGAACAGCACCGGCTGGACGACGTCCACGCGGTCCAGGGAGGGTGCGCCGGCGTCGCCGCGCAGGACGGCGGCCGCGGACCAGGAGGTGAAGGGGCGCAGGGCGGCGTCGCAGCGGTCGAGTTCGTCGGCGAAGACCGGGTCGCGGTCGAGGAGGTCGCGGGCCATGCCGGCCCACTGGGAGCCCTGGCCGGGGAAGACGAAGGCCACCTTGCCCTGCGGGAGGGCGTGCTGCGGGCCGGCGATCCGGTCGGGGTCGGTCTCCCCGTCGGCGAGCAGGCGCAGGGCGGCGCGGAGGGCGTCGTGGTCCCCGGCGGGGATCACGGCCCGGTGCTCGAAGTGGGTGCGGTGGTGGGCGAGGGTCGCCGCCACGGCGTTCAGGGGCAGGCCGGGTTGTGCGGCGAGGGCGCGTTCCAGGCGGTCGGCCTGTCCGCGCAGGGCGGCCGGCGTGCGGGCGGAGAGCGGGAAGAGGTGCCGGCCGGCGGGGCCGGGGGCGGGCACCGGCTCCGGCGCCCGGTCCGGAACCGGCTCCGGGTCGCGCGGGGCTTCCTCCAGCACCACATGGGCGTTGGTGCCGCTGATGCCGAAGGCGCTCACCCCGGCGCGGCGCGGGCGGCCCGCGGTGCGCGGCCAGGGGCGCGGCTCGGTGAGGACGCGCAGGCCGCTGGCGGCCCAGTCGATGTGCTCGGTCGGGGTGTCCGCGTGCAGGGAGGCGGGGAGTGTCTCGTGCCGCAGGGCGAGCACGGTCTTGATGACGCCCGCGATGCCGGCGGCGGCCTGGGTGTGGCCGAGGTTCGACTTCAGCGAGCCGATGTGCAGGGGGCGTCCGGCCGGGCGCCCGGCGCCGAGGACGCGGGCCAGGGCGCGGCCCTCGATCGGGTCGCCGAGCGGGGTGCCGGTGCCGTGGGCCTCGATGTAGTCGATGTCGTCCGGGGTGAGTCCGGCGGCGTCGAGGGCGGCGCGCAGCACGCGTTCCTGTGCGGGGCCGCTGGGCGCGCTCAGGCCCTGGCTGCGGCCGTCCTGGTTGATGGCCGAGCCCTTGATCACGGCGAGGACGCGGTCGCCGTCGCGCCGGGCGTCGGAGAGCCGCTTGAGGAGCACAAGGCCGCAGCCCTCGGCCCACACCACCCCGTCGGCGTCCGCGGAGAAGGGGCTGCAGCGGCCGCTGGGCGACAGCCCGCGCAGCCGGCTGAACTCCACGTGCCCGCGCGGGGTGACCATCAGTGTGGCCCCGCCGGCGAGGGCCAGGTCGCACTCCCCGTCGGCCAGTGCCCGCGCCGCGAGGTGCAGGGCGACCAGGGAGGACGAGCAGGCGGTGTCGACGGTCACCGCCGGTCCCTCGAGGCCGAGGGTGTAGGCGATGCGTCCGGAGGCCACGCTGGAGGCCGAGCCGGTGCCGACGTGCCCGTCGAGCCGGTCCAGTCCGGCGGAGGCGAGGTAGCCGCTGTCGTAGAGGCCGATGTAGACGCCGGTGGAGCTGCCGCGGAGGCTGCCGGGGACGATGCCGGCGCGTTCGATCGTCTCCCAGGCGGTCCGCAGCAGCAGCCGCTGCTGCGGGTCCATGGCGTCGGCCTCGCGGGGCGAGATGCCGAAGAAGGCCGCGTCGAAGCGGTCGATGCCGGTGAGGAATCCCCCGCGCAGGCTGTAGGCGGTGCCGGTGCTCTCCGGGGCGGGGTCGTACAGGCCACGGGTGTCCCAGCGGCCGGCGGGCACCTCGGTGACGGCGTCCCGTCCCTCGGCGAGCAGCCGCCACAGTGCCTCCGGGTCGTCGGCGCCGCCGGGCAGGCGGCAGGCCATGGAGACGATGGCGATGCCGTCGCCGGTGCGCCCCGATGCCGTGACCTCGGTGACGGGGGCGGGAGTTGGCGGTGCGGGGCTCTGGTCCTCGTCCAGCAGGGCTTCCGCGAGGGCGCCGATGGTCGGGTGCTCGAAGACGACGGAGGCGTCCGGCGTGCGGCCGGTGCGGGCGGCGAGTTCACCGGAGAGGGCCACCAACTGCCGTGAGCCGAGGCCGAATTCGGCGAGCGGCCGGTCCGGGTCGACGCCGCGCAGGTCGAGTCCGGTGGCCTCGGCGACGGCCGACACCAGCCAGGCACGCACGTCGTCCACGGACTTCAGGGGCGTGTCGGCGGGCTGCTTCAGGGTCTCGGGCGCGGACATCTCTGACACGGGTGGTCCTTGGGAACTCGGGCGCCGGCCGGGT
>NZ_BAAAIZ010000057.1:0-14963 GCF_039526425.1 Streptomyces thermospinosisporus | reverse complement strand
GTCAGTCAGTGGCTGGGCCACGATCACCGGAACCTGAGTATCAGCATCAATGTCAGTGGCGGGTCGTACCGTGGAAGACATGCGGCCCGTTTCCCAGATCGAACGCACGGTGGCGCCCTTCGAGGTCGTCAGCCCCTACCAGCCGAGCGGTGACCAGCCGGCGGCCATCGAGGAACTCGCCCGGCGCATCGAAGCCGGCGAGAAGGACATCGTCCTGCTCGGCGCGACCGGTACCGGCAAGTCCGCCACCACCGCGTGGATGATCGAGAAGGTACAGCGCCCCACGCTCGTGATGGCGCCGAACAAGACCCTGGCCGCTCAGCTGGCCAACGAGTTCCGCGAGCTGTTGCCGAACAACGCGGTCGAGTACTTCGTCTCGTACTACGACTACTACCAGCCCGAGGCCTACGTCCCGCAGTCGGACACCTACATCGAGAAGGACTCCTCGATCAACGAGGAGGTGGAGCGGCTGCGCCACTCCGCGACCAACTCGCTGCTCACCCGGCGCGACGTCGTGGTCGTCGCCTCCGTCTCCTGCATCTACGGCCTGGGCACGCCGCAGGAGTACGTGGACCGCATGGTCCCGCTGCGCGTCGGCCAGGAGATCGACCGGGACGAGCTGCTGCGCCGCTTCGTCGACATCCAGTACACGCGCAACGACATGGCCTTCACCCGAGGCACCTTCCGGGTCCGCGGTGACACCATCGAGATCTTCCCGGTCTACGAGGAGCTCGCCGTCCGCATCGAGATGTTCGGCGACGAGATCGAGGCGCTGACCACGCTCCACCCGGTGACCGGCGAGATCGTCAGCGACGAGCAGCAGCTGTACGTCTTCCCGGCCTCCCACTACATCGCCGGCCCCGAGCGCATGGAGCGGGCGATCAACGACATCGAGAAGGAGCTGGCCGAGCGCCTCGCCGAGCTGGAGAAGCAGGGCAAGCTCCTGGAGGCGCAGCGGCTGCGCATGCGCACCACGTACGACATCGAGATGCTCCGCCAGATCGGCACCTGCTCCGGCGTGGAGAACTACTCGATGCACTTCGACGGCCGCCGGCCCGGCTCCCCGCCGAACACCCTGCTGGACTACTTCCCGGAGGACTTCCTGCTCGTCATCGACGAGTCGCATGTCACGGTCCCGCAGATCGGCGCCATGTACGAGGGCGACGCCTCCCGTAAGCGCACCCTCGTGGAGCACGGCTTCCGGCTCCCCTCCGCCCTCGACAACCGCCCGCTGAAGTGGGAGGAGTTCCAGGAGCGCATCGGGCAGACCGTGTACCTGTCCGCCACGCCCGGCACCTACGAGATGTCCCGCTCCAAGGGGGTCGTCGAGCAGATCATCCGCCCCACCGGCCTGGTCGACCCCGAGGTGGTCGTCAAGCCCACCGAGGGCCAGATCGACGACCTGGTGCACGAGATCCGCAAGCGCGTCGAGAACGACGAACGGGTCCTGGTCACCACGCTCACCAAGAAGATGGCCGAGGACCTGACCGACTACTTCCTCGAACTCGGCATCCAGGTGCGCTATCTGCACAGCGACGTCGACACCCTGCGCCGGGTGGAGCTGCTGCGCGAGCTGCGCAGCGGCGAGTACGACGTGCTGGTCGGCATCAACCTGCTGCGTGAGGGCCTCGACCTGCCCGAGGTGTCCCTGGTGGCCATCCTGGACGCCGACAAGGAGGGCTTCCTGCGCTCCGGCACGTCGCTGATCCAGACCATCGGCCGGGCCGCGCGCAACGTCTCCGGCCAGGTCCACATGTACGCCGACAAGATCACCCCGGCGATGGCGAAGGCCATCGAGGAGACCAACCGCCGCCGGGAGAAGCAGATCGCGTACAACCGGGCGAACGGCATCGACCCGCAGCCGCTGCGCAAGAAGATCAACGACATCGTCGCGCAGATCGCCCGCGAGGACATCGACACCGAGCAGCTGCTCGGTTCCGGCTACCGCAAGGCGCGCAAGGACGGCGGCGGCACCAGGACCCCCGTGCCCTCCCTGGGCAAGGCGGCCAACTCCGCCAAGCCCGCCAAGAGCTCCAAGGCCGCCAAGGGAGCCAAGGGAGCCAAGGGCAAGGCGGCCGAGACGGTGCCGACCGACCGCCCTGCGGCCGAACTCGCCGAACAGATCGAGGAACTCACCGCGCGCATGCGGGCGGCGGCCGCGGATCTGCAGTTCGAGATCGCGGCCCGGCTGCGCGACGAGGTCGCCGAGATGAAGAAGGAGCTGCGCCAGATGCAGGAGGCCGGTCTGTCCTGACCGGGCGCCTCAGAAGCGCACAACAACCCCGGTCCGCACGGACTGTGTTGCAAGACCGACACAAAGTGCGGACCTGGGTACATCACTGTCAGTGCCCCTGCGTAGGGTTCTCGGCAACCGCGTTCCGCGGCAACAGGGGAAAGCTCGAGAGGGGAATCAGCGCGTGACCGTCAACATGACCAAGGGTCAGGCCATCAGTCTGCAGAAGAACGACGGCGGCAGCCTGACCGCGGTCCGTATGGGTCTCGGCTGGCAGGCGGCCCCTCGCCGCGGCCTGTTCGGCTCGCGTACCCGGGAGATCGACCTGGACGCCTCGGCCGTCCTCTTCGCCGACAAGCAGCCCGTCGACGTCGTCTTCTTCCGCCACTTGGTGAGCGACGACGGCTCGGTCCGCCACACCGGCGACAACCTCGTCGGCGGTGTCGGCCAGGGCGGCGACGACGAGGCCATCCTCGTCGACCTGTCCCGCGTCCCGGTCCACATCGACCAGATCGTCTTCACCGTGAACTCCTTCACGGGCCAGACCTTCCAGGAGGTGCAGAACGCCTTCTGCCGCCTGGTCGACGAGACCAACGGCCAGGAGCTGGCCCGCTACACGCTGGCCGGCGGCGGCGCCTACACCGCCCAGATCATGGCCAAGGTGCACCGCGCGGGCACCGGCTGGACGATGACGGCCCTCGGCACCCCGGCCAACGGCCGCACCTTCCAGGACCTGATGCCGGCGATCCTGCCGCTCCTGTAATCACTCAGATCACGGGCCCGGAGACCGGGCACCGATCGGGCCGGGCGGCGCCGACCAGGTCGCGAAGGCGCCGCCCCGGCCCTGCGGCGACCGGTCCGATCCTCGGACCCGGCAGCCGCACAGGCCGCACAGGCCACACCGGCCGCGCACGGCGGACCGCCAGGCGGCACACGACACTGCCCACGCGACCACGCGACACAGGGGGACAAGGCGATGACGGCCGAGCTGGTGCGGGGACAGAACCACCCGCTCTCCCAGTCCCGTCTGGAGATCCGGATCTCGGCCGGCACTCCGATCGTGGCCGCGGCCGCACTCGGGGACGAGGCCGGGCGGATCAACGGGGTGGAATGGGTGGCCCACCCGGGAGCGCCCACCCAGCACGGCCTGGAGGTCTCGCGGCAGGCGGCCGCCGAACACCGCCTCGCGGTGGACCTGGACGCCATGACCGAGGCCGTCCACCGGGTCAGCGTGCTGCTCGCCCTCCCCGCCTCGGGCGGCGGCGCCGGACCCGCCCGCTTCGGCTCCGTCGCGGCCCCCTTCGTCGCCGTCACCGGCCTGGACGGCACCGAGCTCGCCAGCTACACCATCACCGGCCTGGAGGCCGAGTCGGCCGTCATCGCGCTGGAGCTCTACCGGCGGCAGGGCGCCTGGAAGGTGCGCGCCGTCGGCCAGGGGTACGCCGGCGGTCTGGCCGCACTCTTCAGCGACCAGGGCCTGGACCAGGCCCAGCAGCTGGCCGGCAGCATCCACGAGGCCGTGGCCCGGGGGCTCGCCCGCTCCGTGCAGGCACCCCCGCCGCGCACCGCCGAAGGTGACCGTTCCCGCCACGCCGCAGCCCCGGCGGTCGGCCCGGACCAGGGCGCCACCGCACCCCAGGGCACACCCGCCGCACCCACGTACGGCGGGCAGCCGGCCGGCATGCCCGGCCAGGGCGGCGGCCAGCCGCCCTACGGCGGCTCCGGCGCGCCCGAGCCGAACCCCGCGCCCACCGGCAGCCCGATCAACTACCGCCACCCCGGCCGGCAGACCGCCGCCCCGCCGCCACCCCCGCCGACCGCGCCCCCGGCCGAGCCCGGCCGCCCGGCCCAGCCCGTCGCGGGGGACGCCACCGGCTGGTCCATGGAGGAGCGGCTCTACAACCAGGTCTGGGGCATGTTCGAGGACCTGGCCCGCACCACCGCCGCCTACCGCAGCGCCGTCGACTTCGCCGAGTCCCGCATGGACAAGGAGCTGGAGCAGGTCCTGTCCGACCCGCGCAGCCGGATCGGCGGTCAGGCCGACGCCGCGCGCGAGGCCGCCCGCGCCCGGCACGCCCAGCTCGTCGACCAGGCCCGCGAGGCACTCGACCGGGACATCGCCCAGCTCGTCGCCGAGTCCGACGTGGTCGAGCCGGCGCTGCCTCCGGCCTTCGCCCGCTGGGACAACCCCGTCTGGCACGCCTACAAGGTGCCGATGGAGATACCGATGGCCCTGCGCCTGGGTGATCTGCATCTGCCGGAGGCCGAGCGGCTCCGCATCCCGATGCTGCTCCGCCTGCCGCTGGAGCGCGGCCTGTGGATCGACAGCGGACGGGCCGAGTCCCCCGACGGCTCCTTCCACGACTCGCACGAGATGCGCCGCCTCGCCATGGACACCGCGGTGGCGCACGCGGCCCGGCTGCTCGCCGTCTACCCGGCCGGCGAGTTCACCGTGCACGTCATCGACCCGGCCGGGTCCGGCGCGCAGGCGCTGGCGCCGCTGACCCAGACCGGAGTGCTCACGTTCCCGCCCGCCCAGGGCGCGGCGGGAGTGGGGGAGACGCTCGGCCGGCTCACCCAGCGGGTCGACCTGGTGCAGATGGCGCTGCGCGGCGGTGCACCCGACGCCCTGCCTCCCGGCTTCGACATGTCCCAGCAGCTGCTGATCGTCAACGACTTCCCGCACGGCTTCGACGACCGGGCCGTCAACCAGCTGCGCTACCTCGCCGACGAAGGCCCCGCGGTCGGGGTGCATCTGATGATGGTCGCGGACCGCCAGGAGTCCGCCGGCTTCGGCCCGCTGCTCGATCCGCTGTGGCGGTCGCTGCTGCGGCTCACGCCGGTCGCCGACAACCACCTGGCCGACCCCTGGGTCGGGCACGCCTGGACGTACGAGCCCACGCTCGTGCCGGCGGGCAGCCAGGTGCTCCACCAGGTGCTCACCAAGGTCGCCGAAGCCCGCCGCGCCTGGAACCGCTGACGGGCCCCGGGCAGCTTCCCGGCTTCACCGCACTCACTGATCAAGGATCCGTAAAGCCGCGTCGACCTGCTCACTTGTACCTTCTTTTACTCACGCCTTTACCAATCCTTGGTGAAGCGGGTATGGTTCTTGGCACGGAGGGGAGTACTCCCCGTCTGTGCGGCGACCCCGTCAATACGGATCGGACCAGATCCCGGGGCGTCGGCCCGAGGTTCACTTACCGCGCCCCTCATCGCGCGCGAACCCGGGCGGAAGAGACCTCCGGCAGCGAAGACGCTGACTCTTGCCCAGTGACAAATCTGCCGGAGGCGCAGTGGATGTTTCCCTGACCCTGTGGGTCCTGACGATCGCGGGCCTCTGCCTGCTGATCGCCGTCGACTTCTTCATCGGCCGCAAGCCGCATGACGTATCCATCAAGGAAGCGGGGATCTGGACCGTCGTCTGGATCGCCCTGGCCGCCCTCTTCGGGATCGGCCTGCTGGTCTTCGCCGGAGGCGCACCCGCCGGCGAGTTCTTCGCCGGCTTCATCACCGAGAAATCGCTGAGCGTCGACAACCTCTTCGTCTTCGTCCTGATCATGGCGAAGTTCGCGGTGCCGTCGCAGTACCAGCAGCGGGTGCTGCTCGTCGGCGTGCTCATAGCGCTTGTGCTGCGCGCCGTGTTCATCGCCGCGGGTGCCGCGATCATCGCCAGCTTCGCCTGGGTCTTCTACATCTTCGGCGCCTTCCTCATCTGGACCGCCTGGAAGCTCATCCAGGAGGCGCGGGCCGAGGAGCAGGACGAGGAGTACGAGGAGAGCAAGCTGCTCAAGGCCGCCGAGCGCCGCTTCGGCGTGGCCGACCGCTACCACGGCACCAAGCTGTGGATCCGGGAGAACGGCAAGCGGGTCATGACCCCGATGCTGGTCGTGATGCTGGCCATCGGCACCACGGACGTGCTGTTCGCCCTGGACTCCATCCCCGCGATCTTCGGCCTCACCCAGGACCCGTACATCGTGTTCACGGCCAACGCGTTCGCCCTGATGGGGCTCAGGCAGCTGTACTTCCTCATCGGCGGCCTGCTGAAGAAGCTGGTCCACCTCTCCTACGGGCTGTCGGTCATCCTGGGCTTCATCGGAGTGAAGCTGGTGCTGCACGCGCTGCACGAGTCGGGGGTCCACACCCCCGAGATCAGCATCCCCGTCTCGCTCGGCGTGATCTGCTCCGTCCTGATCATCACCACCCTCACCAGCCTGCGCGCCTCGCGGAAGCAGGCGGCGGCCCATGCGGCGGGGGGCGGTGCCGAGAGCCCCGAGAGGAAGAGCGTCGATGTCTGACCGCTCTCCGCGCACGCACACCGCGCGGACCCCGTACGAACGGGTGCGGGGCCCGTGGACCTCTGGGACGATCGCCTCATGATCGAGCGGCTCAGGCCACTCCTGTCCCAGTGGACGATCCTGGCGCCGGTGCTCGCCGTGGTCCTGCTGATCTTCACCTGGGGCCGCGATCTGCCCGGCCTGGTCGTGGCACTGGCGACGCTGATCCTCGCCTCGGCCGTGCTGGCGGCCGTGCACCACGCCGAGGTGGTGGCCCTCCGGGTCGGCGAACCCTTCGGCTCACTGGTCCTCGCCGTCGCCGTCACGGTCATCGAGGTGGCGCTGATCGTCACGCTGATGGCCGACGGCGGCGACAAGAGCGCCACCCTCGCCCGTGACACCGTCTTCGCCGCGGTGATGATCACCTGCAACGGCGTGGTCGGGCTGAGCCTGCTGGTCGCCTCCCTGCGGCACGGCACCGCCATCTTCAACCCCGAGGGCACCGGCGCCGCGCTCTCCACCGTCGCCACCCTGGCCACGCTCAGCCTGGTGCTGCCCACCTTCACGACGACCAAGCCCGGCCCGGAGTTCAGCTCGGTCCAGCTCACCTTCGCCGCGGTCTCCTCGCTGATCCTCTACGGCCTGTTCGTGGCGACCCAGACCGTGCGGCACCGCGACTACTTCCTGCCGATCACCAGGCAGGGCGACGTCATCACCGCCGAGCTGCACGCCGATCCCCCCTCCACCCGCGCTGCCCTGATGAGCCTGGGACTGCTGACCCTCGCCCTGGTGGGCGTAGTCGGCCTCGCCAAGGGGGTCTCGCCCACCATCGAGTCGGGCGTGGAGGCCGCCGGACTGCCGCACGCCGTCGTCGGTGTGATCATCGCGCTGATGGTGCTGCTCCCGGAGACGATCGCCGCGGTGCGCGCCGCACGCCGCGACCGCGTGCAGACCAGCCTCAATCTGGCGCTCGGCTCGGCGATGGCCAGCATCGGCCTGACCATCCCCGCGGTCGCCCTCGCCTCGCTCTGGCTCTCCGGCCCCCTCGTCCTCGGCCTCGGCAGCACCCACATGGTGCTGCTCGCCCTGACCGTGGTGGTGGCCGCCCTCACCGTCGTCCCCGGCCGCGCCACCCCGCTCCAGGGCGGAGTCCACCTGGTCCTGCTCGCGGCCTACCTGGAACTGGCGATCAATCCGTAGCAGCGCACCGCCCTGCCCGAGGGTCGAACGGTGCCCGGTGGGCCGGTACCGCACCGTGATAAACCGTGTGCAGCGGTGGCTGCCGCCACCGCATTCCGCCCCGTACGGACCGGAGGAGCCTCACCGTGCCCCGCAGCCTGGCCAGCGCCCCGATCATGATTCTCAACGGACCCAACCTGAATCTCCTCGGGCAGCGGCAGCCGGAGATCTACGGCTCCGACACCCTCGCCGACGTCGAGGCGATGTGCGTCAAGGCCGCGGCGGCCCACGGCGGCACGGTGGACTTCCGGCAGTCCAACCACGAGGGGCAGCTGGTCGACTGGATCCAGGAGGCGCGGCTGAACCACTGCGGTGTGGTGATCAACCCCGGCGCCTACTCGCACACCTCGGTCGCCATCCTGGACGCGCTCAACGCCTGCGACGGGCTGCCCGTGATCGAGGTGCACATCTCCAACATCCACCGGCGTGAGGAGTTCCGGCACCACTCGTACGTCTCGCTGCGCGCCGACGGCGTGATCGCGGGGTGCGGCGTCCAGGGCTACGTGTTCGCGGTGGAGCGGATCGCAAAGCTGGCCGGCGCGGGGCAGGCGGAGGCGTAGCCCCCCGGGAAGCCCCGCCGCCGGCGGGTCACCAGCCGCGGGCGCGCCACTCCGGCAGGTGCGGGCGTTCCGCACCCAGCGTGGTGTCGTTGCCGTGCCCCGGGTAGACCCAGGTCTCGTCGGGCAGCACGTCGAAGATCTTGGTCTCGACGTCGTGCATCAGGCTGGCGAACGCCTTCGGGTCGTTGTGGGTGTTGCCCACACCGCCCGGGAAGAGGCAGTCCCCGGTGAACACATGGGGGTGGCCGTGCGGGTCGTCGTAGATCAGGACGATCGACCCCGGCGTGTGCCCCACCAGGTGGCGGGCGGTGAGCTCGACCTGGCCCACCCGGATCACGTCGCCGTCGTCCACCAGCACGTCGGTCGGCACCGGGATGCCCTCGGCGTCCTCGCGGCCCGCGTAGGTCCGGGCGCCGGTGGCCTCCACCACGGCGGCGAGCGCCTGCCAGTGGTCGGGGTGCCGGTGGGTGGTGACGACGGAGGCGAGGCCGTCGTCACCGATCGTGCCCAGCAGGGTGTCCGCGTCGTTGGCCGCGTCGATCAGCAACTGCTCGTCGGTGGCCCGGCAACGCAGCAGGTAGGCGTTGTTGTCCATCGGGCCGACCGCGATCTTGGTGATCATCAGGTCCTTGAGTTCGTGCACGTCGGCGGGGCCGCCGACCGTCACCCGACCGCTGTACGTCATGGCCGTCAGCCTATAGCGGCAACCGCGCCGCCGTGCGGTTGCCGCGTACATCGCGGTGCCGGGCGGTGTCGGGCGGTGTCCGGCTAGAGCGGCGGCAGCGCGGGCAGGGCGCCGCCCTTCACCCGCAGCGCGGACCCGTCCCGCCGGCCGGCGAGCCAGCCGAGCAGATCGGCGGCCGGTCCCTCCACCTGCAGCGGGCCGCCCTGCGCGCCGCCGCCGGTGGTCCAGGACCGGCCGTCCCCGGCGGCGACGGTCGTCCCCGGCACGTCCCGGTGCCCGGCGAACCGCCGGGTCAGGAAGTCGATCTCCCGCTCCACGAATTCGGCCGGCAGGTCCTCGAGCTCGTACCCGATGCCGAGGTCCACGTGGTGCAGCTCCACCTCGACCCAGCGCCGGAACGGCACCCGGGCCGCCTGGTCCGTGACCCCGTTGCGCAGCTCCACGGTCCGCGACCAGTCCTGCGGAACGGCGGCCGCCTGCCGGAAGCGCTCCGCGCTCTGGCGCAGATCGGCGAGCTGCTCGTCGAGCGGCCGCGGGGCGCCGGCCTCGATGTCGGCCTCGCGCGCCTCCCCGGAGACGTACATGGGCCGCCCCTCGAGGACGTTCACCAGGGCGTCGGCGTTGCGGGCGAGGTGGGCCAGGACGTGGCCGCGGGTCCAGCCGGGAAGCCGTGACGACTGGGTCACAGCCGCGTCGTCCAGGGCGCCGACGGCGGTGAGCAGCCGGTCGGTCGCGGTTTGTACAAGCTCCAGGTCATGAGCGTGATCAATCATGCTGCTGACCCTAGTCGCGCCACACCTTCGGGTGAAGGTGGTGAAGCCGTGCCGTAAATCGAATGCACGTGCTATATGGTCGTGGTTGGCGTCGGGCATGCTGGATGGCCGGGGTTTGTTGTCAACCCGTGAATCCGACCGGCGTTGTCAGTGGCTCCCCCTAGTCTGAGAAAGCACGGGGGCCCCGCCCCTGTCACTTCTCCCAAGAAAGGTGCGGACCGGCGTGGCCGACCGTCTCATCGTCCGTGGCGCGCGCGAGCACAACCTGAAGAATGTCTCGCTCGACCTCCCGCGCGACTCGCTCATCGTCTTCACGGGCCTGTCGGGGTCGGGCAAGTCCTCGCTGGCCTTCGACACGATCTTCGCCGAGGGGCAGCGGCGCTACGTGGAGTCGCTCTCCTCCTATGCCCGGCAGTTCCTCGGGCAGATGGACAAGCCGGACGTCGACTTCATCGAGGGCCTGTCCCCGGCGGTCTCCATCGACCAGAAGTCGACCTCGCGCAACCCGCGCTCCACGGTGGGCACCATCACCGAGGTCTACGACTATCTGCGCCTGCTCTTCGCACGCATCGGCAAGCCGCACTGCCCCGAGTGCGGCCGGCCCATCTCGCGGCAGTCGCCGCAGGCCATTGTCGACAAGGTCCTGGAGCTGCCGGAGGGGAGCCGCTTCCAGGTGCTGTCGCCGCTGGTGCGCGAGCGCAAGGGCGAGTTCGCCGACCTGTTCGCCGACCTCCAGTCCAAGGGCTACTCCCGCGCCCGGGTGGACGGCGAGACCGTCCAGCTCGCCAACCCGCCCACGCTGAAGAAGCAGGAGAAGCACACCATCGAGGTGGTCGTCGACCGCCTCACCGTGAAGGACTCCGCCAAGCGCCGCCTCACCGACTCCGTGGAGACCGCCCTCGGCCTGTCCGGCGGCATGGTCGTGCTCGACTTCGTCGACCTCCCCGAGGACGACCCCGAGCGCGAGCGGATGTACTCCGAGCACCTGTACTGCCCGTACGACGACCTGTCCTTCGAGGAGCTGGAGCCGCGCTCCTTCTCCTTCAACTCGCCCTTCGGCGCCTGCCCCGAGTGCACCGGCATCGGCACGCGCATGGAGGTCGACCCGGAGCTGATCGTCCCGGACCAGGAGAAGACCCTCGACGAGGGCGCCATCCACCCCTGGTCGCACGGCCACACCAAGGACTACTTCGGCCGCCTCATCGGCGCCCTCGCCGACGCACTCGGCTTCCGCACCGACATCCCGTTCGCCGGACTGCCGCAGCGCGCCAAGAAGGCCCTGCTCTACGGCCACAAGACCCAGATCGAGGTCCGCTACCGCAACCGCTACGGCCGCGAACGCCGCTACACCACCGCCTTCGAGGGCGCCGTCCCCTTCGTCAAGCGCCGGCACAGCGAGGCCGAGAGCGACGCCAGCCGGGAGCGCTTCGAGGGCTACATGCGCGAGGTGCCCTGCCCCGCCTGTGAGGGCACGCGTCTGAAGCCGGTCGTCCTCGCCGTCACGATCATGGGCAAGTCGATCGCCGAGGTCTCCGCCATGTCCATCAGCGACTGCGCGGAGTTCCTGGGCGAGCTCAAGCTCTCCGCCCGCGACAAGAAGATCGCCGAGCGGGTGCTGAAGGAGGTCAACGAGCGGCTGCGCTTCCTGGTCGACGTCGGCCTGGACTATCTCTCGCTCAACCGCGCCGCGGGCACCCTCTCCGGCGGCGAGGCCCAGCGCATCCGCCTGGCCACCCAGATCGGCTCCGGACTCGTCGGCGTGCTCTACGTCCTCGACGAGCCGTCCATCGGCCTGCACCAGCGCGACAACCACCGGCTGATCGAGACCCTCGTCCGGCTCCGCGACATGGGCAACACCCTGATCGTCGTGGAGCACGACGAGGACACCATCAAGACCGCCGACTGGATCGTCGACATCGGCCCGGGCGCCGGTGAGCACGGCGGCAAGGTGGTGCACAGCGGCTCCCTCAAGGAACTGCTCGCCAACGCCGAGTCGCAGACCGGGCAGTACCTGTCCGGCAAGAAGTCCATCCCGCTGCCCGAGATCCGGCGCCCCGTCGACCCGACGCGGCAGCTCACGGTGCACGGCGCCCGCGAGAACAACCTCAAGGACATCGACGTCTCGTTCCCGCTGGGCGTGTTCACCGCCGTCACCGGCGTCTCCGGCTCCGGCAAGTCCACGCTGGTCAACGACATCCTCTACACACACCTGGCCCGCGAGCTGAACGGTGCCCGCTCCGTCCCCGGGCGGCACACCCGGGTGGAGGGCGACGACCTCGTCGACAAGGTCGTCCACGTCGACCAGTCGCCCATCGGCCGCACCCCGCGCTCCAACCCGGCCACCTACACCGGCGTCTTCGACCACATCCGCAAGCTGTTCGCCGAGACCACCGAGGCGAAGGTCCGCGGCTACCAGCCCGGACGCTTCTCCTTCAACGTCAAAGGCGGCCGCTGCGAGAACTGCGCGGGCGACGGCACCATCAAGATCGAGATGAACTTCCTGCCGGACGTCTACGTCCCGTGCGAGGTCTGCCACGGCGCCCGCTACAACCGGGAGACCCTGGAGGTCCACTACAAGGGCAAGTCCATCGCGGACGTGCTCAACATGCCGATCGAAGAGGCCATGCACTTCTTCGAGGCGGTCCCGGCGATCTCGCGTCACCTCAAGACGCTCAACGACGTCGGCCTGGGCTATGTCCGGCTCGGCCAGTCCGCGACCACCCTGTCCGGCGGTGAGGCGCAGCGCGTGAAGCTCGCCAGCGAGCTGCAGAAGCGCTCCACCGGCCGCACGGTCTACGTGCTGGACGAGCCGACCACCGGACTGCACTTCGAGGACATCAGCAAGCTGCTGAAGGTGCTGTCCGGCCTGGTCGACAAGGGCAACACGGTCATCGTCATCGAGCACAACCTCGACGTGATCAAGACCGCCGACTGGATCGTCGACATGGGCCCCGAGGGCGGCGCCGGCGGCGGTCTCGTGGTCGCCGAGGGCACGCCCGAGCAGGTCGCCGCGGTCCCGGCCAGCCACACCGGCAAGTTCCTGCGGGAGATCCTCGGCGCCGACCGGATCAGCGACGCCACCCAGGTGAGCGCCCCGCGCAAGGCCCCGGCGAAGAAGACGGTCGCCGCGAAGACCACGACGCGGAGGACCGCCACCAAGAAGGTCGACAGCACGGCGAAGGCGAGCCGGACGACCAAGGCGACGAAGACCGCCAAGGCGACCAAGGCCGCCGCGAAGAAGAGCACGCGCGCGACCAAGGGCTGACCGGCCCGGCACCGATCACCGACCGCGCCCCATGGATCCCGGATCCGTGGGGCGCGGTGCATGGTCGGCCGCTCGCTGGGGGAGGGGGAGTGCCGCCTCGCGGGCTCCTCGCGGGCGGCCTCGCGGAGGAGGGGGGAGTACCCGCGTCGCCTCGCGGGGGAGGGGTGTACCGCCTTGCGGGCTCCTCGCCGGGGAGGGGGAGTGGCGCCTCAGGCGTCGCCCATCTCGTGCGCGTACGGCGGTTCCGCGCCCGCGCGCGAGCAGGTGATCGCCGCCGCGCGGGCCGCGAAGCCGAGGAGCTCCCGCCAGCCCGCCGCACCGAGAGCGGCCAGCTTCTCCGCGCTGAGGGCGTCCCGCACCGCCAGACCGTGCAGCAGCGCCGCGTTCACGGTGTCGCCCGCGCCGATGGTGTCCACCACCGTCACCCGCTCACCGGGCACCGAGTACTCGCCGCCCTCGCGGGTGTGCACGGTCAGCCCCTCGCCGCCGCGCGTGATCACCACCGCCGAGGGACCGGCCGCCAGCCACTCCCGCGGATCCCCGCCCAGCCACTCGGCGTCCTCCGCGGACAGCTTCACCAGCGACACCGACGGCAGCCAGCCGCGGAACCGCGCCCGGTAGGCGTCCGGGTCGGCGATCAGCCCCGGCCGGATGTTCGGGTCCAGCGCCGTGAACACCCCTTGTGCCGACGCCTTGCGCATCAGCTGCTCGTACGCGGACGCCCCCGGCTCCAGGACCAGCGAGCAGGTCCCGAACGACACCGCCCGCGTGCCGGGCGGCAGCGCGTCGGGCACCGTGAACAGCCGGTCCGCGGTGCCCTCCACATAGAAGGAATACGCGGCCGAGCCGTCCGCGCCGACCGTGGCGACGGCCAGCGTCGTCGGCTCGTCGCCGCGCTGCACCGCCGAGACGTCCACCCCGGTGGTACGCAGCCGGTCCAGCAGGGCCTCGCCGAAGGCATCGCGGGAGATCCGGGAGCAGAAGGCGGTCGGGGTGCCCAGGCGCCCCAGGGCCACCGCGGTGTTGAAGGGCCCGCCGCCGAGCGCCGGGGTGAGCGACGCGAGCGCTCCCGTCCCCTGCGGGACCAGATCGATCAGGGCCTCACCGGCTACGACGATCACGAGGAGTTCCTTTCCCGGACGTACGAGAGGGTGCTCAAGGATAGGCAGGCCCGCCCGTGGTGCCACCTGCCCGCACACCCCCTGATCAGCGCCCGGTATCGTCCCGATGTCCGACCCCCGACCCTGGAGAATCCATGCCCGGCCGACCCACCGCGAGCCGCCGAACCGTCCTGCGAGGCGTCGCCCTCGCCCCCGTGGCCGGACTCGGCCTCACCGCCTGCGCCGGCGGCGAGAGCAAGCCCGCCGTGCCGACCGGACCGGTCGAGCTGGGTGCCGAGAAGGAGGTCGCCCGGGGCGGCGCGAAGCTGTACCGGGACCACAATGTGGTGGTCAGCCGGGGCGAGGACGGCACACTCGCGGCGTACAGCACCATCTGCACCCACGCGCGGTGCCCCATCAACAAGCTCGAGGGCACCAGACTGATCTGCTCCTGTCACGGCAGCGAGTTCGACGCCACCAGCGGCAAGGTGCTGCGCGAACCGGCCGTGGCCCCGCTGACCAGGCTCGCCGTCGCGGTCGAGAACGGCACGATCGTCGCCAAGCCGGAAGCCTGAGCGGACTCGACCCCGGGAGGCCGAGGCCGGGGCCGACCCGGGAGGCCGGGGCCGACCCGGGAGGCCGGGGCCGGAAGCCGAAGCCGGGCCCGTGGCGCTGCCCGTATGCCGCCCGCCGGCGCCCGTTCCGTGCCCGCCACCCGTCGCCCGCCACCCGACGCCGGCCCGTCGCCTGCCACCCGACGCCGGCCCGTCGCCTGCCACCCGACGCCGGCCCGTCGCCCGCCACCCGACGCCGGCCCGTCGCCCGCCACCCGAC
>NZ_BAAAIZ010000056.1:42407-45961 GCF_039526425.1 Streptomyces thermospinosisporus | reverse complement strand
GGTCATGGGGGTCGCGTGGGCCGGGACGGCGGCTGGGCGCACGGTCCGGGTAGGTGTCGACGAGATGCGCGGCGGACCGCTCGGGGTCCGCGGCGCGCGGCACCGGCGGGCGAGCCTCGCTGAGGCCCTGGGCCTCCCGCGCGGCGATCTCCTTGAGCCGCAGCGACAGCTGGAGCGTGCTCGGCCGCTCGTCCGGGTCCTTCGCCAGACAGGCCCGGATCAGCGGGGCCAGCGCGTCGGGCACGTCGTCCAGCTGGGCCTCCTCGTGCACCACCCGGTACAGCATCACCTCCGAACTGCCGTGCCCGAAGGGGGAGTCGCCCGTCGAGGCGTACGCCAGCGTGGCGCCCAGCGAGAACACGTCGGTGGCCGGGGTGACGGCGGCGCCGCGCACCTGCTCGGGGGCGAGGAAGCCGGGGGAGCCGACCGCGGTGCCGACGTGGGTGAGTGTGGAGGCGCCGGTCGCCCAGGCGATGCCGAAGTCGATGATCCGCGGGCCCTTGGGGGAGAGCAGGATGTTCGACGGCTTGAGGTCCCGGTGCACCACCCCGGCCTCGTGCACGGCGACCAGGCCCTCCGACAGGGCCGCGCCGATCGCCGCGACCTCGGCGGCGGGGAGCGGGCCCTCGTCGGCGACCTTGTCGTGCAGGGAGGGGCCCGGGACGTACTGGGTGGCGAACCACGGGCGGTCGGCCTCCAGGTCGGCGGCCACCAGGCGGGCCGTGCAGCCGCCCCGGATACGGCGGGCGGCGGAGACCTCGCGGGCGAAACGGGAACGGAACTCCTGGTCCTCGGCGAGGTCCGGCCGGATGACCTTCAGTGCGACCCGCTGCCCCTTCTTGTCGGAGCCCAGGTAGACCACGCCCATTCCGCCCGCGCCGAGACGTCGGTGAAGCCTGAAAGAGCCGACGACGCGCGGGTCCTCGCGCCTCAGGCGCATCATCGCCATGTTCATCCCCGCTGCCCGGTCCTGTGACGTGCCACAGCTTACGTTTCCACGGGCGCTGGTGCGCAGAGGCCGCGCCCTCTTCGCGGGGCGGATTGTCAGTGGTGGGTGGGAGACTTGAAGGGTGGTCAGGGGGCGTGCGAGCAGGCCGGGTTCGCGCGGTGAGTGATCCCAACCACCCGATGCGGAGGGGGGATTGATCACGTGAAAGGTGACCGTGTGGAGATAGTCGTGGACGCGGGGGACACGACGCGGACGTACGAGGTGGTGGCCGGCAGGGCGGGGCGCCGGGTGGAGACGGCGGTGCGCCGGGGGGTGGTGGAAGTGAGCGAAGTCACGCGAAGCGGGACGGTGGTGCGGACGGCGCGGTTCATGGCGAACCGGGTGCCGGCGCTGGTGGAGCAGCCGGTTCCGAGGGAGGACGGAAGGGAGCTATCGGGGCGTACCGGGCGCCCCCTCCGGGATGTCCCCGAGTCGTAGGACCGCGTCTCCACCCAGGGGAGTACGGCGGGCGCGACGGCTCATCCTCCGGGAGGCCCGGCAATCGGTACGAGGGCATGACGCCCGGGATGTGCGGGGCGCCTAGATTTGAGGTCAAGCGGCGGGTGCAGTACTCGTCCCCCGAGGTCAGACGCCCGCCGCTGCACAGACCGGTGAACGGCGAGACAGCAAGACAGCAAGACAGCAAGACAGTAGGACAAGCGGTCAGGAGAGGGGCCATGGCGCACACGGCACCGCGGACACTGGTCCGCGTGCGGGCGCGGCGCGAGGGACGCCGGCACCCGCTGGTGGCCACGCTGATGGCTCTTCCCCTGGCGGTCCTGCTCCTCCTCGTCTTCGACGGGTGGGAGACAGTGACCACACAGGCGTCGTCCGTGGGCGAGATGCTGGGGCGCTGAGCGGCGCCCCAGACCCGGAAGAGCGGTCCGGGAGGGGAACATCCCGCCCATGAAACCCCGTGGGGACGGGGGTGCGGCGGACGGCAAAAATGCCGGCGCAGCTGGGGAGCTGCGCCGGCATTACTTTGCGCCCGTGCCGCCGAGCGGGGGTACGCGTGTCCATGCCTGCGGCGTAGCCGTGCCTCCCTAGCTGCGGGCATTCGTGCCGCCTGGGGCGGCACGGGCAGGCGCAGCGGCACCCCTTCAGCGGGGCCAGCGCAAACCCACCCCCGGCCAGCACCCACCCCGGGTGCTCAAGGAAACGAACCCCGGCACCGCACCCCGTACCCACGCCCCCGCAGCCCCCCGTACGCTCCTTCTCAGACCCGCATCCCAGGGAGCCCCGTGCCGTCAGACCACCCCCTCCTGATCGAGCTGACCGCCCATGCCGCCGCCGTCGCTCACCAGGCACCGCACGACTCCCCCTGCCCCTGCGGCGCAGCCACCCTCGCCGACCGTCCCGACGGCACAGTCGTCCGCCACGGCGACACCGTCGCAAAGGCCCACGCAATGGACGCCGACCCCGGCGAGCTGACGGCACGGATGGAAACGGCCACGCAGCTCAAGGACATCTTCGTCACCCCCCTCACCCCCGCCCCCACCCACCTGCACGGCCGCCCCGTCACCTTCTGGCCCTACGGCATCCCCGTCGACCCGGACACCCCCGACGCCGCCCCCTGGGAACCCGCCGCCACCCTCCTCGCCCACCTGCACCGCACCCCCGCCCCACCGAACCTCCCCGTGATGCGAGGCCCGCTCAAGGCAGCCCGTGCCATCACCCGGCTCCGAGCCGAAGCCCCGGAGCACCCGGCCACCGCCCCGGTCCTGCGGGCCTGGTCCGCGCTCCCCGCCTGGGCCAGAGCCCAGGCCCCCATGCCCGGCCCACCCACGCTGTGCCACGGCGACTTCCACCTCGGCCAGCTCGTCCACCTGCCCAGCGGTGGGGGTTGGCGGCTGATAGACGTGGACGATCTCGGGGTGGGCCGGCCCGCCTGGGATCTCGCCCGCCCCGCCGCCTGGTTCGCCTGCGGCCTGCTGCACGGAGAGGAGTGGGCACGCTTCCTCGCCGCTTACCGGAACGCCGGCGGCCCCGCCGTCCCGGCCGACGGCGACCCCTGGCCGTTCCTCGACACCCCGGCCCGGGCCCTCACCGTGCAGACCGCCGCCCGCATGATCACCAAGGCGCTGGCGGAGGCACGGCCCCTGGACGACGTCGAGACCTGCGTGGTGGACGCCTGCGCCCGCATCGCCTCCGCCAAGACCCCTCCCGCACCGGCCCCGGCCCCCTAGGCTGCAACCGACGGGGGCCAGACGGAGTCTGTCCTGGCGATACCCGAAGCAGGACCGACCGGCGAGGAGCTGAACAAACCATGCAGTGTCCGAAGTGTCGTGCGCCGATGCACACCTACAACCGCAACGGCGTCCAGATCGAGCAGTGCAGCGGCTGCCGTGGGATCTTCCTCGACTACGGCGAGCTCGAGGCGCTGACCCGGCTGGAGGCCCAGTGGTCCCAGCCCGCGCCGCCCGCCGCCCCGCAGGCGTACCCCGCCGCTCCGCAGGCCCCGGCCGCCCCCGCATGGGGCGCCCCGCACGGCGGGCACTACGGCCACCGCCGGCACAAGAGCTTCGGGCACATGCTGTTCTCGTCCTGAACTCCTGAGACACGACCG
>NZ_BAAAIZ010000056.1:35164-42361 GCF_039526425.1 Streptomyces thermospinosisporus | reverse complement strand
GGCTCCGGTGTGATGTGGACGATACTGGGATTGAACCAGTGACCTCTTCCGTGTCAGGGAAGCGCTCTCCCGCTGAGCTAATCGTCCTCGGGAATCATGATCACGCGGTGGAGCGGATCATGGGCACTGCGTGCGCGATACTGGGATTGAACCAGTGACCTCTTCCGTGTCAGGGAAGCGCTCTCCCGCTGAGCTAATCGCGCTGGGCGGATCTTCGTGAGATCCAGTGGACGATACTGGGATTGAACCAGTGACCTCTTCCGTGTCAGGGAAGCGCTCTCCCGCTGAGCTAATCGTCCTTGGAGGTGGAGACGGGATTTGAACCCGTGTAGACGGCTTTGCAGGCCGTTGCCTCGCCTCTCGGCCACTCCACCCGGAGTGTAGGGGATCACGTGGACCCCCTGTGCTGCGAGCGGACGACGAGGCTCGAACTCGCGACCTCAACCTTGGCAAGGTTGCGCTCTACCAACTGAGCTACGTCCGCCTGTCGTTTCGGTCCACTTGCGCGTCCCGGCGACGAACTGAACTCTAGCGGATTCCGGGGCCAGTACAAAAACGCGTTTGTGCAGCGTGCTGCCCTGCGTCGCGCCACGAGCGCCCGCCCTACACTCATGGCGTGCTCGACCTGCCACCTCTCGCCCGCTTCGGCAACCGTGTCGCCACCGGCCTGATCGACGTCACCGACGACCCGGCGGCCCTGGACTCCCACGGTTTCTGGGCCGTCTGCGCGGACTTCGAGGGCCGTCTGACCTGCGCACGCTTCCGCGAGGTGCGCGAGCAGCCGGTGCCCGCGCCGGTGGCGGGCGCCTGGCGGGGGCCGGACGCCGGCGACTGGTCGACCTCCCTGGACCGCTCCGGGTACACGGCGGGCGTGCGCTCCATCCGCGACCGCATAGCGGAAGGCGAGGTGTACCAGGCGAATCTCTGCCGGGTGCTGTCCGCGCCCGTCGCACCGGACAGCGACGTGGACGCCCTGACCTCCCTGCTGGCCCGCGGCAATCCCGCACCGTACGCAGGAACGATCCGGCTGCCGGGGCACGGTGTGGAGATCGCCACCGCCTCGCCCGAGCTGTTCCTGCGCCGCGACGGCCGGGTCGTGGAGTCGGGGCCGATCAAGGGCACCGGGCGCACCGAGGCGGACCTCCTGGACAAGGACTACGCCGAGAACGTCATGATCGTGGACCTGGTGCGCAACGACATCGGCCGGGTCTGCGCCACCGGCAGCGTCACCGTGCCCGACCTGTGCGCCGTCGAGAAGCACCCCGGCCTGGTGCACCTGGTGTCGACGGTACGGGGAGAGCTGCGCGCGGAAGCGGGCTGGCCCGAGCTGCTCGATGCCGCCTTCCCGCCCGGCTCGGTCACCGGCGCGCCCAAGTCCAGCGCCATGAGGATCATCGGCGAGCTGGAGACGGCGCCCCGAGGACCGTACTGCGGCGGCATCGGCTGGGTGGACGCCGACCGGGGCACCGGCGAGCTGGCGGTGGGCATCCGTACTTTCTGGATCGACCGGGACGCGGGCGGCGGCGCCGTGCTGCGGTTCGGCACCGGCGCCGGGATCACCTGGGGGTCCGACCCCGAGCTGGAGTGGCGGGAGACCGAACTGAAGGCATCCCGGCTGCTCGCGGTAGCGTCGGGCACATACGAGGTGAGTGAAGGGATCCGAGAGTGAAGATCTGGCTCGACGGCGGGCTGCAGGACATCGAGTCCGCCCGCGTCTCCGTCTTCGACCACGGGCTGACCGTGGGCGACGGCATCTTCGAGACGGTCAAGGCGGTCGACGGCCGTCCGTTCGCCCTCACCCGGCATCTCGACCGGCTCACCCGCTCCGCCCGCGGCCTCGGCCTGCCCGACCCCGACCTGGACGAGGTCCGCCGCGCCTGCACGGCCGTGCTGGAGGCCAACCCGATGCCGCTCGGCCGGCTGCGCATCACCTACACCGGCGGCCACGGACCGCTGGGCTCGGACCGCGGCGAGCACGGGACCACCCTGGTCGTGGCCCTGGGCGAGACCAGCCGCCGCCCCGACTCCACGGCCGTCGTCACCGTCCCCTGGACCCGCAACGAGCGCGGCGCGCTGACCGGCCTGAAGACCACCTCGTACGCCGAGAACGTCGTGGCCCTCGCCCGGGCCCGCGAACGGGACGCCAGCGAGGCGCTGTTCGGCAACACCGTCGGGCAGCTCTGCGAGGGCACCGGCTCCAATGTCTTCGTCGTCCTGGACGGCGAGATCCACACCCCGCCGCTCGCCTCCGGCTGCCTCGCCGGCATCACCCGGGCCCTGGTCGTCGAGTGGACCGGCGCCAAGGAGACCGACCTGCCGCTGGACGTGCTCCAGCGGGCCGACGAAATCTTCCTCACCTCCACCCTGCGCGATGTCCAGGCCGTCCACCGCGTCGACGACCGTGAACTGCCCGGCGCCCCGGGCCCGGTGACCGCCAAGGCCATGCGGATCTTCGACGAGCGCTCGGCGGCCGATCTCGATCCCTGAGCCCGATAATCGGCTGAACCCGGGGCGCGGCAGCGGGTAGAACTCCCGTGATGACCACGACCCTGCGGCCGGTCGAGCCGCTTCAGCAGAACCCCGACGGCACGCGCTCACGCCGCTACCAGGTGTGCGTCAACAGCCGTCCCGTCGGCACGATCCACCTGGGCACGCACCCCGTCTTCGGCCCCGCCGCCGCCCGGATCATGAGCCTGCGCATCGAGGAACCGGACCGCCGGCGCGGCCGGGGCACGGTGGCCGCGCTCGCCGCGGAGGAGGTCGTACGCGGCTGGGGCTGCCGCCGCATCGAGGTGACCGTCCCCGCCGACGCCGGGCCGGCCCTCCGGCTCGCCACGGCGCTCGGGTACGTCGTGCGCAACCGCGGCATGGAGAAGGCCCTCGGCGACACCTCGCCCGCACTGCCGGAGGGCAGCCGGGCGCGGGCGATGACCGAGGAGGAGTTCCGGTCCTGGCTGGCCCAGGGCAAGGAGGACTTCGCACGCCAGTGGATCGAGCGCGGCGTGCCGGAGGCCGAGGCACGCGCCAAGTCGGAGCGGGACCACGCCACGCTGCTGCCCGAGGGACGCGCCACCGAGGGCATGCTCTTCAGCGTCCTGGAACACCAGGGCACCGCCGTGGGCAGCCTGTGGCTCTCGGTGCGCGGGGAACAGGCCTATGTCTTCGACGTGGAGACCCGGTCCGCCCACCGCGGCCGCGGCCACGGACGCTCCCTCATGTTGCTGGCGGAGGCCCAGGCCGTCGAGGCCGGCAAGCGGACCATCGGGCTCAATGTCTTCGCGGGCAACACCCCGGCCGAGCGGCTCTACGAATCGCTCGGCTACGAGACCACCCGGTACGCGATGTACAAGCACCTGCTGTAGGCGCGATGCGCGGCGGGGGAGGGACCGGGGGGACCGGTTCAGGCCTGCTCGGCGAGCAGGCGGTCGGCGATCTGCTCGATGCGCTCGCGCAGCCCCTCCTGGCTCTTGCCCCCGTCCAGGCGCTCGCCCGCGATGACATACGTCGGGGTGCCGGTCACCCCGATCGCCTTGCCCTCGGCCTGGTCCGCGTCGACCGCGAGGATGTGCCGCCCGTCGATCAGCGCGGTGTCGAACTCCTCGGCGTCCAGACCCAGTTCCCGGGCGACCTCGACCAGGAAGGGCTCGCCCTTGCGGCCCAGCTCTTCGACCTGCCCCAGCAGCGCCTCGGCGTAGGCCCAGCCCTGCCCCTGCGCCAGCGCCTCCTCGGCGGCCTGGGCCGCGGCGAAGGCGTGCTTGTGCTTCTCCAGCGGAAAGTGGCGCAGCCGCAGTTCCAGACGGTCGCCGTAGCGGGCGCGCAGGGCGCGCAGATCGTCGAGGGCGGTGCGGCAGTCCGGGCACTGCAGATCGCACCAGACGTCGAGAACGGGCACGGCGGTGGTGGAGGGGTCACTCATGGGCACAGTCTCCCAGCACCGCCCCCGTGGCACCCAATCGGACCTGGCGTGATCCCGTCGGCGCGCGGCGGGACGTACTGCGGCACCGGCACCTGCGGAGGAGCCGACCCGGAGATGTCCCTGATCTCGGGCCGGAGCATGGCCGGGCGGGGGTGTGCAGGTGCAGGATGGAAGGGACGAAGCGCCCACAGCGACCCACCCTGCCGGGAGGACCGGATGATTGCCGAGACCGTCTGCTCCGCCGTGTCCGCGGCAGGCCTGGGCATCGCGGCCGTCACCGCCTACCGCAAGCGGTTCCTGGCCGCCGCCCGTATCGCCGCCTACGCGCTCGTCCCCCTCGGCCTGGTCCTGACCGGCATCGTCGAGTGGCTGGCCGACACCGCGTTCAGCCTGACGGCCTGGGTCGGTTTCGGACTGCTGGGCCTGTCCTGGGTGATCTTCACGACCACGCGCGCCGTGGAGCGCAGGCGCGGCGGCACCCGCAAGGAGCGGAAGGCGGCCAAGGCGGCCTCCGAGCCCGATGCGGTGGCCCCGGCGGCCTCCGCCCCCTCCCTCGCTCCGGGCTCCCAGCCCGCGACGAGGCAGAAGTCCGCGCCGTCCGACGACGACTTCAGCGACATCGAGGCCATCCTGAAGAAGCACGGCATCTGACCGGGCCCTGGCCGGGCCGGACACGGCCGGGACGCGTCCGTGCGGTCCGCGGTGTCTGCGGGGCGTCGGAGGGCCGTCGGATGGCCGTCGGATGGCCGAAACGTCACAGGGGATCGTGGATCGTCCGGAAACGATCACAACCCGAACCGTCGCCCACTCAATCGGCGAAGCGGCGTTCACCCGGCGAGTGGTGATCGCTCCCGCGGCGCCGGATGCGTCATCATCGCGGCGAGATGCTGGACACGACACACAGCGATGCCGCGCCGCCTCAGGACGAGCCGCGCGGCTGCCTCTTCGCCCTATCCCAGCCACCGCTGATGATCTTCCTTGCGGTGATCGGGTGTCTGCTGCTCACGGCTGCCCTGCACGACCTGCTGTGGCTGTGAGCCGTACCCGCGGTTCCCGGCGTCACCCGTCGGGACCGCGTCGGCGGAGGTGCCTCGCCGGGCGGGCGTGTCCGGTCAGCCCGCCGCTTCCTTGCGCCGTGCCCGGTACGCGGCGACATGCAGCCGGTTGCCGCAGGTCCGGCTGTCGCAGTAGCGGCGCGAGCGGTTGCGGGAGAGGTCGACGAAGGCGTGCCGGCAGTCCGGGGCCTCGCAGCGGCGCAGCCGTTCCCGCTCCCCGGCGACCACGAAGAACGCCAGCGCCATCCCGCCGTCGGCGGCCAGGTGATCGGCGACCGAGGCGCCGGGTGCGAAGTAGTGGATGTGCCAGTCGTAGCCGTCGTGGTCCGTCAGGCGGGGTGTGGTGCCGGCCGCGGCGACCAGTTCGTTGATCAGTCCGGCGGCGGTACGGGCGTCGGGAGCGGCGAAGATCGCGGCAAAGCGGGACCGGAGCCTGCGCACCGCCGACAGGTCGAGCTCCGTCAGAACTCCGACCTCGCTGATGTCGTGCTTCTGCACGAACTGCTCGAGCGCCGCGACGTCCGCCAGTCCGTCCGGCGCCGACTCGTCCTCCGGTGCGGTGTTCACCAGATCCACCACGGCGTCCAGCGCACACCGGGTGTCGTGGGTGATCAGCACGATTCGCTCCCTGGCCTGGGGGGTCGGGCGTGTCGCCCGCCGATGCTGGGCCGATAGTAGTGGCTCAGGCGAGCACCCCACCGCCCCCGCTTCGCACACGGCATCGAATACAACGCCCGAACGAGCCCCGGCGTTCCCCTGGGGGGTATCCGCGGGTTTCCCTGAGGCATCCGCGGGCCGTGCCGACACCCGGACCCCTGTTCTGCTCTCCTTTCACTCTCCGTCACCGCCCCTGCGCAACACAAGGGCGCCGGTCGCGGGAGTCCGCGGCCGACGCCGGTGTGTGCCGTAAGCGGCTGCTCGGGCCCGAGCCGTCTCCCCGAGTCGACGGCGCCGGGCGGCTTGGTGGCCTCGCCTAGCTTTCCGCCAGGATGTGCGAGAGCTCCTGATCGAGATCGAAGTGCCGGTGCTCCGTGCCGGGGGGCACGGCGGCGTCGGTGCGCTTCAGGAAGGACTCCAGGGCCCGCGCTGGGGCCTCGAGCAGAGCCTCGCCCTCCGGGGAGCTCAGCGCGATGCAGACGACGCTCTGGCCATGACTGCGCGACGGCCAGACGCGGACGTCGCCCGTGCCGGTGGGGCGGTGAAGTCCCTCGGCGAGGAGGTCGCGGGCGAACACCCACTCGACGGTCTCCTCGGCTCCGGTGTGGAAGGTGGCGTGCACGGCGTAGGGGTCGGCCGTGTCGTACCGCAGGCCTGCGGGGACAGGCAGGGAGGACTCGCTCGACACAACGAGGCGCAGGTGCAGCTCGCAGCTGACCGTGGTGTTCATAAGCGCCAGGGCCTTTCGCTCAGTGTGCGCTCGGGGATTCGCACGTCGGCGAAATCGACATGCCACCTACGGTGCCGTTGTAAACCCCTCTGAGTGTTTTGCGTGCGTTTATGTAACTCGTCCGGCCGAGAGATCGTTCGGGCGGTGCGCCCATTCCGGTGATGTGATTCGCTCGGGTAGTGTTTGGCCGTATGAACACGGGGAGTAACAAGCGCGGTGAGGCGGCCGTGGCCGCCGGCCGGGCGGACCGAGCGGAAGGGGCAGCGACGGGCGAGGCGGCGGATCGGAAGGAGCGCGGGGAGCGGCCGCTCGGCTCGCGGGCGCCTCGGTTCATCCAGGCGCGTCGCGGGCTGCACATCAGCTGGCAGGTCGGCGTCTTCGTCATCGGCCTGGCCGTCGTCGCGGCCGGAGTGATCATGCTGCCGCTGCCCGGGCCGGGCTGGGTGGTGATCTTCGCCGGCATGGCGATCTGGGGGACCGAGTTCGCCTGGGCCCAGCTGGTGCTGCGCTGGACCAAGCGCAAGGTCACCGAGGCGGCGCAGCGGGCCCTCGATCCCAAGGTGCGGCGCCGCAACATCATCCTGACCTCGATCGGCCTGGTCATCGTGGCCGTGCTGGCCGGGATCTACTTCTACAGGTTCGGCCTCGTCATGCCGTGGAAGATCAAGGACCAGTGATCAGGGCCGGGGCCCGGGGCGACCGGCCCCCTCTGGTCACGAGCACCCCCTGACATGGGGTAATGTTCTTCCTGCGCCCGGGCGATTAGCTCAGTGGGAGAGCGCTTCGTTCACACCGAAGAGGTCACTGGTTCGAACCCAGTATCGCCCACCGGATCACAG
>NZ_BAAAIZ010000056.1:0-35104 GCF_039526425.1 Streptomyces thermospinosisporus | reverse complement strand
TGTCGTACCCGGGTTCCCGCTGCCCCGTACCCGCGGGGCATGATCGCTCGTGGGGTTTCGCCGGCTCCCCGGCGGTCCCGGCGAGAGCCGAGAGGGAGGGGAGAGGCACAACCCGGCACGGGGGCGCGGAAGTGACGCTCCGTTACATATGCGAGGGGTGGCGGACCCACCGGTACGAGCCGGAATTCACCCGCGGCGAATGATTCCCGGTGAAGATCCGGGCGCGGGATCCGGCCGAATCCGCGGACACTTTTTCAGAATGCGGCTTCACCCGAACCCCAAGACGCGGGCGGACGGCGGGATTCCGGGCGAATGGTCACTTCGGAGGCGGGATTTCTGGCGGATAGTCAGATCCGCGCGGAAAAGTTCCGGACACACTCCGGGACCGGGCGGGCACACTCCGTCCATGGACTTCAACCATTACCGCTTCCGCAGTCTGTGGACACTCTCCGCACCCGCCCCGGTGGTCTACCGGGTGCTGGAGCGGATCGAGGAGTATCCGCGGTGGTGGCCGCAGGTGCGCGAGGTCGTACGGCTGGACGACACCAGCGGACTGGTGCGCATCCGCTCGGTCCTCCCCATCGAGCTGCGGGCCACCCTGCACGAGGGGCGGCGCGATCCGGAGACCGGGATCCTGGAGGTGGGGCTCTCCGGGGACATCGACGGCTGGGCCCGCTGGACCGTCACCCGGCTCGGGCCCGGCGGCAGTCTCGCCCGCTACGAGCAGGAGGTCGTCGTCCGCAAGCCGCTGCTGCGGCGGCTCGCGGTGCCCGCGCGGCCCGTCTTCCGGATGAACCACGCCCTGATGATGCTGGCCGGCCGGCGCGGACTGGAGGCCTGGCTGGAAGCGGTTTGAAGGATACGTACCGACACCTGTATTGTTCAGTGCGTTCCCGGGCGATTAGCTCAGTGGGAGAGCGCTTCGTTCACACCGAAGAGGCCACTGGTTCGAACCCAGTATCGCCCACCGGGCAGGCCGGTCCGTCACAGGCGGACCGGCCTTGCTGTGTCCGCACCGGCCCGCGTTCGCCGGCACGCACCCATGGGCCGGCCTGCGTTCACCGGCATCCGGCCTCGGTCGGTGTGCTCCCCGTCCGCCCGTGACGGGGCCGCCCGCTCAGGCCGCCGCCGGCAGATCCGGGCGCAGGGGCCAGGCCGGGTCCACCGGCTCCTCCGTGCCGCTGCGCGCGAACCACGCCTGCAGGCCCCGCGCCTGGGCCGCGTGCCACACCGCCTGCAGCGTGTGCAGCTCACCGGGGGAGAGCCGCTCCAGCCGGGAGGCGAACCGCTGCCCCACCGCTCGCGTGACCTCCAGCGCGGCCACCGCGTCCGCCGCCGCGTCGTGCGCCTCCTGAAGGCTGACCCCGTAGTGCGCGCACAGATCGGTCAGCGTGCGGCGCCCCTTGCGGTAGCGGTCCAGGTGCTTGTCCAGCACCAGCGGGTCCAGGACCAGCAGCGGCATCCGCTCGAACCAGCGGTGCAGGGAGGAGGCGCGGTGCCGGCGCAACTCCCGGTCCAGCAGCGTGAGATCGAACGGTGCGTTCATCACCACCACCGGGCGTCCGACGCGCGCCTGCTCCGCCAGCGTCTCTGCTATCTCGTACATCACCGGCGCGGGCCAGCGGCCGTTGCGCTGCAGATGCTCCTCCGACAGACCGTGCACCTGCGTGGCGGCGGCCGGCACCGGCACGCCGGGGTTGACCAGCCAGCGGCTCACCCGCGGCCGGGCCCCCGGCGCGTCCTGCACGACGACGGCGGCCGACACGATCCGGTCGTTCTCGACGTCCACGCCCGTGGTCTCCGTGTCAAAGGCGGCCAGCGGCCCTTCGAACCAGCACGTCATTCCCACCAACCCCTCGTTCACCATCGGCAGTTGACGCACCGTCCGCTGCCCGCACGGGTGATACCCGGGCTGTTTGCGCCTCACTCCGGAAGGAGACAACAGGAGTACGGGTCGTAGCAGTTCAGCGGCCCGCAGCGGGGATTCACTTGTTCTGGAAGGCTGTTCGGCCATGGCCATCGCGCAGCCCGAACGGGGCGGGCTGCTGCCCGAACGCACGGCACCGTCTCGCGGCTCACTCGCCACCACCGCCTGCATGGAGACCCTGCAGGTCGGCTATCTGCACGCCGTCGCGGCCGCCGCGGGCTGCTCGCTGTCCCAGCCGTTCCCGGACAACGGCATCGACTGGCACGTCAGCCACAGCGCCCCCGGGCACACCGTGGACGACGAGGTCACCATCAAGGTGCAGCTCAAGGCGACCTACCAGATCGCGCCCGACCCCTCGGCCCGCTTCTTCTCCTTCACGCTGGACAACGCGCACCTGGCGAAGCTGGCCCGCACCCCGGTCTCCGTGCACAAGATCCTGGTGGTGATGCTGGTGCCGCGCTCCCAGGACGACTGGCTGCGCGCCAGCCACGACCGGCTCGACCTGCGCCACTGCTGCTACTGGACCAACCTCGCCGGACACCCGATCACCGGCCGGCAGCGCACCACCGTGCGGATCCCCACCTCACGCATCTTCGACGACCGGGCGCTGTGCGAGATCATGACCCGGGTCGGCACGGGAGGGAAGCCATGACGCACCGTCCGACCGAAGGCCCCCTGCGGCCCGTACGCCCGCACCCGGTCGACACCCCCTGGCCCGCCGGGCCGCCCGGGCCCGCCGAGCCCCCGCACACCCCGTGGGACGGCCGGGTGCCCGAGCCCGGCGAGGTCGACCCCGCGGTGCTCGGCGCGCTGCTGCACCGGCACGGCTGGCAGCGGCGGGGCGGCGCGAGCGGACGCTACGGGCGCTGGACACCACCCGGTCCGGGCAGCGGCACCAGCCTGCTGGTGCCGGAGAGCCGCGCCTTCCCCGACTGCGACGACCTGCTCGGCGAGGCGCTGCTCGCCCTGACCCGCAGCGGCCTGGCAAGTGCCCGCGAGGTGCTGGTCTCGCTCGCCGTGCCCAGCGACGAGATCCGCTGGTGGCGCGACATCCCGGACGGACCCGGCGGGACGGCGGTGTGGACCGCCGGGGAACAACTGCGCCTCGCTGCCCGCCGCACCCTGCTCGCCGCCGCCCTCGCCACCCGCGCCCGGGCCGGCTACCACGGCGCCCGGCACCGCCGCCGCGCCCTGGCCGCGCTGGACTCCGTCCTCGTCGGCCACGCAGCCGGCGGGCACCGGATCACCGCCTTCCTGCCCGTCACCACCGGCCGCCCCCTTGCCGTACGGCTCCATCAGGCGCTGCACGCCACCCGGGAGGCCATCGACTACCGGCGCGCCACCGGCCGCATGGACGCCTTCACCACCGCGGTCCAGGCGGGCGTCAGCCACGAACTCACCGAGGCCCTGCTCGCCCTGGTCCACGGGACCGAGGGCGCCCGGATCGCCGTCGCCTGGGCCCCGGCCGCGGGCGTCCCCGACGGCTGCGCCGCCCTCCCCGAACCCGTCGAGTTCACCCCCGGCGACCTGCCGGTCCTGCGCGAGGCCGGCGCCCGCTACCGGCGCGCGGAGCCCTCCGTGCCGGTGCGGATCACCGGCACCGTGGTGCGGATGCGCAGGCCCGGACCGCGCGGCGAGGGCACGGTACGGCTGCGGGTGCTCGCCGGAGCCGACCTCGGCCATGTCCGGATCACCCTCGGCGAGGAGGACTACCGCATCGCCGGCCACGCCCACCTCGTCGGACTTCCGGTACGGCTGCGCGGCCGTCTGGAGAGCCGCAGCGGCTTCCGGCGCCTGACGGGCGTGAGCGACCTCACGCCGGTGCCGGTGGACGATGCCGAGCGCGACCGCCTGATGAAGGCGGTCCAGGAGAACGCCGAGGTGGCGGCCTTCTTCGGCGAGGTCTGCGAGGGCGACGACCCCGGCGACGAGGACTGATTTCGCCCAGGTGGGTCCCGGGTCGGTACGATCGGTGTTCGCGCGCGCTCTGGTATGGCGCCGCTAGGGGCTGTCTTCCGGATCTTGCCGCTTCCGGTGGCGGTGCCCTTGCAGCCGAGCCGAGCGGGGTCTGGTGCGTGCAGCTGCAAGGCGGAGGAGGACGGCGACGCGGAGCGTCGCCAACCGACGACAACGCCGCAGATGCGCGTGCCAGACCCCGCGACCGGCGGCAAGATCCGAAAGACAGGCCCTAACCCCACTTCAGGTAGGAGAGACCGGTGTCAGACGTCCGTGTGATCATCCAACGCGATTCCGAGCGGGAAGAACGCGTGGTGACGACGGGCACTACGGCCGCCGACCTCTTCGCCGGCGACCGCTCGATCATCGCCGCGCGCGTCGGCGGCGAGCTCAAGGACCTCTCCTACGAGGTGCAGGACGGCGACACCGTCGAGGGCGTGGAGATCTCCTCCGAGGACGGCCTGAACATCCTGCGCCACTCCACCGCGCACGTGATGGCCCAGGCCGTGCAGGAGCTCTTCCCGGAGGCCAAGCTCGGCATCGGCCCGCCCGTCAAGGACGGCTTCTACTACGACTTCGACGTCGACCGGCCCTTCCACCCCGATGACCTCAAGGCCATCGAGAAGAAGATGCAGGAGATCCAGAAGCGCGGCCAGCGCTTCTCCCGCCGCGTCGTCACCGAGGAGGCCGCCCGCGAGGAGCTCGCCGACGAGCCCTACAAGCTGGAGCTGATCGGCCTCAAGGGCGCCCCCTCGCACGACGACGGCGCGGACGTCGAGGTCGGCGCCGGCGAGCTGACCATCTACGACAACCTGGACCCCAAGACCGGCGAGGTGTGCTGGAAGGACCTCTGCCGGGGTCCCCACCTGCCCACCACCCGCCACATCCCGGCGTTCAAGCTGATGCGCAACGCGGGCGCCTACTGGCGCGGCAGCGAGAAGAACCCGATGCTGCAGCGCATCTACGGCACCGCCTGGCCGACCAAGGAGGAGCTCAAGGCCCACCTGGAGTTCCTCGCCGAGGCCGAGAAGCGCGACCACCGCAAGCTCGGCCACGAGCTGGACCTGTTCTCCATCCCGGAGCAGATCGGCTCCGGCCTCGCCGTCTTCCACCCCAAGGGCGGCATCATCCGCCGGGTGATGGAGGACTACTCGCGGCGCCGCCACGAGGAAGAGGGCTACGAGTTCGTCTACACCCCGCACGCCACCAAGGGGAAGCTCTTCGAGATCTCGGGCCACCTGGACTGGTACGCCGACGGCATGTACCCGCCCATGCAGCTCGACGAGGGCGTGGACTACTACCTCAAGCCCATGAACTGCCCGATGCACAACCTGATCTTCGACGCGCGGGGGCGTTCGTACCGCGAACTGCCGCTGCGTCTGTTCGAGTTCGGGACGGTGTACCGGTACGAGAAGTCGGGCGTGGTGCACGGCCTGACCCGGGCCCGCGGCTTCACCCAGGACGACGCGCACATCTACTGCACGCGCGAGCAGATGGCCGAGGAGCTCGACAAGACCCTCACCTTCGTCCTGGACCTGCTGCGCGACTACGGCCTGACCGACTTCTACCTGGAGCTGTCCACCAAGGACCCGGAGAAGTTCGTCGGCACCGACGAGGCCTGGGAGGAGGCCACCGAGACGCTGCGCCAGGTCGCCGAGAAGCAGGGCCTGCCGCTCGTCCCCGACCCGGGCGGTGCCGCCTTCTACGGCCCGAAGATCTCCGTCCAGACCAAGGACGCCATCGGCCGCACCTGGCAGATGTCCACCATCCAGCTGGACTTCAACCTGCCGGAGCGCTTCGACCTGGAGTACACCGCCGCCGACGGCACCAAGCAGCGTCCGGTCATGATCCACCGCGCGCTGTTCGGCTCCATCGAGCGGTTCTTCGCGGTGCTGCTGGAGCACTACGCGGGCGCCTTCCCGGCGTGGCTCGCGCCCGTCCAGGCCATCGGCATCCCGGTCGGCGACGCGCACGTCGGGTACCTGGAGGAGTTCGCGGCCAAGGCCAGGAAGCAGGGGCTGCGGGTCGAGGTGGACTCCTCCGCGGACCGGATGCAGAAGAAGATCCGCAACGCCCAGAAGCAGAAGGTGCCGTTCATGGTCATCGCCGGTGACGAGGACATGGCCAAGGGCGCCGTCTCCTTCCGCTACCGCGACGGCTCCCAGGAGAACGGCATCCCCGTCGACGAGGCGATCGCCAAGATCGTGAAGGTCGTCGAGGAGCGGGCGCAGGTCTGATCGCTCGGCTGACCGAAAGGCTCCGAAGGGCCCCCGGGAGTGATCCCGGGGGCCTTTCCCGCGTGCGCCGGCAACGCCATATGCTGCACGCATGACGAGTGAGCCGGAGCAGCAGTTGGGAGTGGGGACGCAGGACGCGTTCCAGCGTCTGTGGACGCCCCACCGGATGGCCTACATCCAGGGGGAGAACAAGCCGACCGGCCCGGGCGCCGACGACGGCTGCCCGTTCTGCTCCATCCCGGCCAAGTCCGACGAGGACGGGCTCATCCTCCAGCGCGGCGAGACCGTGTACGCCGTGCTCAATCTGTACCCCTACACCGGCGGCCACCTGATGACCGTGCCGTACCGGCACGTCGCCGACTACACCGACCTCACCGCCGAGGAGACGGCCGAGCTCGCCGAGCTGACCAAGCAGGCGATGACCGCGCTGCGCAAGGCCTCCGGCGCGCACGGCTTCAACATCGGCATGAACCAGGGCACGGTCGCGGGCGCCGGCATCGCCGCCCATCTGCACCAGCACGTCGTTCCGCGCTGGGGCGGGGACACCAACTTCATGCCGGTGGTGGGCCACACCAAGGTGCTGCCGCAGCTGCTGGCCGACACCCGCAAGATGCTGGCGGAGGCCTGGCCCACGGAGTGACGGCCGCGGAGGCCCGGCCAACGGAGTGAAGGCTGCGGAAGCCCGGCCCACCGACTGACGGCTGCGGAAGCCCGGCCCACCGACTGACGGCTGCGGAGGTCCGGCCCACCGACTGACGGCTGCGGAGGTCCGGCCCACCGACTGACGGCTGCGGAGGTCCGGCCCACCGACTGACGCTCCGGAGCGCGAACCCCTCGCGGCTGCCGTCCGGACGCCGGACGGGCCGGACAATGCCGGCCCGTCCGTGAACGCTCTCCCGCCCGCTACGCCTCGTACACATCCGCCTTCCGCGGCGACGCGTCCTGCACGGCCGTGCTGAGGAACGAGGAGCGCGCACCGAACTTCTCGGTGTCCACGCCGTTCTCCTCCAGCACCTTGATCGCCGCCGCGTGCACCACCCGCAGCACCGGAGTCGCCGCGCGCAGCGCGTCGTCCGCCATGAAACGGTGCCGCCACGGCTGGTCCGCCCAGGCGTGCCGCAGACCGAACGGCTCGGGCAACGTCAGCGTGCCGCCGAGCCAGTTCAGCAGCGGGGGATACCAGGTCAGCGGGGCACGTGCGGCGAGCCGGACCACCTCGTCCGCGTCGACCAGCGGGAGCTTCACCTTGCGGGTCTCCCAGAACTTGACCGACTTCTGGACCTCCTTCTCCTTGGCCGCCGGCTTGGTGGTGAACAGCGAGTGAACCGGGCCCAGCGCATGCCCGGTGACCTCGATGCGCAGCGTCTCGTGCAGCACCGTCACCGTGATGAGCATGGTGATGACCAGCTGCCCGTCCCACAGCGTCCACTGCACGCCGAGGTAGTGCCGGTCGCCCGCGCCGAACTGCTGCTTGTTGCAGATCTCCTGTATGGCGTGCGTCTTGACCCGGTACGCCTCGACGTCCGTGCCTTCGGGCCGGGCAACCTCCGTGGCGTTCTCGGCGATCGGGGTGACGATCCAGTGCTGTATCGACGGCTTGGGGAAGCCGCCCGTGTTCAGCGGACCGCGCTCCAGCATGCGCAGCCGGTCCTGGATGGCCTTGATGACGTCCCAGCTGCGGAACGGGTGGATCTCCCGGTCCGGGTCGGCCGTGACCAGGTCCTCGGCGAGCTGCCAGCTGCCCCAGCGCGTGCCCATGCCGAGTATCCCCTTGGGCCCGGCGTAGAACACGGAGTTGGACTGCTGCTCGGCGGCGAGCCGGGCCAGGGACTGGCGCAGCTCCTCGGCCGCCTTCTCGCCGGGGCTGCTCGGCACCGCCTCGGGCACCTTGGCGCCCACGCTGGTGCCCGACAGCAGGCTGTCCCAGCGTTCGCGCAGGTCACGGGCGGTGCGCTCGCAGATCTGCCTGGCCCAGTACCAGCCGACCACGGGTGCGACGACGGCGGCTCGTGCGTACCAGCCCCAGAAGCCGCCGAACGGCATACGGATCAGGAACAGCACCGCCAGGGCGCCCACCGCGATCAGCAGCGTGGTAGCGAGCGCGCCGGCCCGCTTGTCCGGCCGTTTGGCGATCGTGGTGCGGATCTGGAAGACCAGCAGCCACATCAGCAGGCCCGGCAGGAACAGCAGTCCGCACAGCACCATCACGGCGGTCAGCCAGTTGTCCCGCTCCCGGCGGATGCGGTGGGCGGCGAGGGCGTGCTCCACCACCACCTGCGGCTGGGTGCCGAAGGACTGGATGAGCGGCTTGCGCCCCGAGCCGAGCATGCGGTCGATGACCGCCCGGGAGAACGCCTCCCCCAGATTCGGCCGGAACAGCGCGATCTTCGGCTCGCTCACCGACGACTTGTGCCACTCGTTGTTGGCCTTGAGGATCTCCTTCGCCTCGTTGTCCCGGTAGGCGGCGGAGGCCAGCGCGAACGTCGGTGTCTGCCCCTCGTCGCCCGTGCGCGGCACCTGCGGACCGAAGAAGTCCGCGTAACCGCCGTCAACGGTCATTCCCGCCCCCGATCGCCGCGACCATACGTCCTGCGGCCTTCCCGACTTCCTTGATGCGCACACCTGTTGATCAGGTCTTCAGCGTATCGGCAGCCGGCGCCGTCCGTCTGCGGACGGACCGAGCCATCCGCCAAGGTGAGTCGGAGCGCGGCACGGCAGGGTTGTGCGCACGCATGCGCCGGGCGCCCGCATCAGGCACGCGGGCGCCCGGCGCCGCTGGTCAGCCGCTCTGCGCCTCCTCACGCACCCGTTCCGCGATCTGCGGCGGCATCGGCTCGTGCCGCACATACTTCCGGCTGAAGCGGGCGGTGCCGTGGGACAGCGAGCGCAGGTCCACGGCGTACCGGCCGATCTCGATCTCCGGCACCTCCGCCTTGATCAGCGTGCGCCCGCCGGGTGCCTGCTCGGTGCCCAGCACCCGGCCGCGCCGGCCGGACAGGTCGCTCATCACCGTGCCGACGTAGTCGTCGCCGACCAGGACGCTCACCTCGGCCACCGGCTCCAGCAGCAGGATCTTGGCGTCCGCGGCCGCCTCCCGCAGGGCGAGCGCCCCGGCCGTCTGGAACGCGGCGTCGGAGGAGTCCACCGAGTGCGCCTTGCCGTCCAGCAGCGTCACCCGCACGTCGACCAGCGGATGACCGGCCGCGACTCCCTTGGCCGCCTGGGCCCTCACGCCCTTCTCCACCGAGGGGATGAACTGCCGCGGCACCGCGCCGCCGACCACCTTGTCGACGAACTCGATGCCCGAACCGCCCGGCAGCGGCTCGACCTCGATCTCGCAGATCGCGAACTGCCCGTGGCCGCCGGACTGTTTGACGTGCCGTCCGCGTCCGGCCGCCTTGCCGCCGAAGGTCTCCCGCAGCGGCGCCCTGTGCGGCACCACGTCGACCTGCACGCCGTAGCGGCTGCGCAGCCGCTCCAGGGCCACGTCGGCGTGCGCCTCGCCCAGGCACCACAGCACCACCTGGTGGGTGTCCTGATTCTGCTCCAGCCGCATCGTCGGGTCCTCGGCGACCAGCCGGGCCAGGCCCTGCGACAACTTGTCCTCGTCCGGTTTGCTGTGCGCCTGGATGGCCAGCGGCAGCAGCGGGTCGGGCATCTCCCAGGGCTCAAGCAGCAGCGGGTCGTCCGTGGCGGACAGCGTGTCCCCGGTCTCCGCGCGGCTCAGCTTCGCCACGCACGCCATGTCGCCGGCGATGACGTGGGAGACGGGCCGCTGCTGTTTGCCGAACGGCGTGGACAGGGCGCCGATCCGCTCGTCGACGTCGTGGTCCTCGTGGCCCCGGTCGGACAGGCCGTGCCCGGAGACATGCACCGTCTGGTCGGCCCGCAGCGTCCCGGAGAACACCCGGATCAGGGAGATTCGGCCCACGTACGGGTCGGAGGAGGTCTTGACGACCTCGGCGACCAGCGGGGCCTCGGGGTCGCAGGGCTTCAGCTCGCGCGGTTTGCCGTCCACGGTGGTCACGTGGAGGGTGCCGTGCTCCAGCGGCGTCGGGAAGCCGCGGGTGATCAGCTCCAGCAGCTCCACCGTGCCCAGGCCCTGCCGGGCGCCCTCGGCCGCGGGGGCGGCGGCCAGCACAGGGAAGAACACCCCGCGGGCTACCGCCCGCTCCAGGTCCTTGATCAGCGTCTCGGTGTCGACCTGCTCGCCGCCGAGATAGCGGTCCATCAGGGTCTCGTCCTCGCTCTCCGAGATGATCCCCTCGATGAGCCGGTTGCGGGCCTCCTCGATCAGCGGCAGCTGGTCCGGGCCGGGCTCGGACTCCTTGCGCTCGCCGCCGGCGTAGTCGAACAGCTTCTGCGTCAGCAGTCCGATCAGCCCCGTCACGGGCGCGTGGCCGTCCGGCCCCTCGGGTCCGCGCAGCGGCAGATACAGCGGCAGCACCGCGTCCGGGTCGTCGCCGCCGAAGGTCTCCGCGCAGATCCGGGTCATCTCCTCGAAGTCGGAGCGGGCCGCCTCCAGGTGCGTGATCACGATGGCGCGGGGCATCCCGACGGCCGCGCACTCGTCCCACACCATGCGGGTCGAGCCGTCCACACCGTCGGAGGCCGAGACAACGAAAAGGGCCGCGTCCGCGGCTCGCAGACCGGCCCTGAGTTCCCCGACGAAGTCGGCGTATCCGGGGGTGTCCAGAAGGTTGATCTTGATGCCGTCCGATTCGACCGGCACCAGGGAGAGCTGTACCGAGCGTTGCTGCCGGTGCTCGATCTCATCGTAGTCGGAGACGGTGCCGCCGTCCTCCACGCGGCCCGCCCGGTTGATCGCCCCCGCGGTCAGCGCGAGAGCCTCCGCCAGAGTCGTCTTGCCCGATCCGGAGTGGCCGACCAGCACCACATTCCGTACGGACGTGGGATGGTCGGCCGCCTGTGCCCTGCCGGCGGCTCCGGGGTGTGTGTGCGCCTTGTCGCCCATGGTCCTGCCTCCCGTGCACGGTGAGGTCACTGTGGGCGCGGACACGCGGGATCCGCGTGCGGAGCGGCTCCGGCGACGCCCGCGGTCCTTCGAGCTTTCCACTCCCGTCACCGTGCGTCCATACGACGGACCGGAACCCGCCACGGGCGGGCGAACGGCCGCCCCGCCCCTGGGTCGCGCGGCAACCGTGACGCGAGCGCCGGGGGTGCCCCGGGCCGGCCCGTGACGCGAGCGCCGGGGGTGCCCCGGGCCGGGGTGATGCGAGCGCCGCGGGTGCCCCGCCGCCGCCCGCGCACGCGCGTGACTACGATTGGGCCCCGCCGGTGGCCAGCAGGGGCCACACGGCGCCACACCGACCGTCGGGAAGGCCATGCTGAACAAGTACGCGCGTGCATTCTTCACGCGTGTCCTCACGCCGTTCGCCGCGTTTCTCATCCGGCGGGGGGTCAGCCCCGACACGGTCACGCTCATCGGCACCGCGGGTGTGGTCGCGGGCGCGCTGGTCTTCTACCCCAGGGGCGAGTTCTTCTGGGGCACGGTCGTGATCACGCTGTTCGTGTTCTCCGACCTCGTCGACGGCAACATGGCCCGCCAGCTGGGCCGCTCCAGCCGCTGGGGCGCCTTCCTCGACTCCACCCTCGACCGGGTGGCCGACGGAGCGATCTTCGGCGGCTTCGCCCTCTGGTACGCCGGGCAGGGCGACGACAACGTGCTGTGCGCGGTGGCGATCTTCTGCCTGACCAGCGGCCAGGTGGTCTCGTACACCAAGGCGCGCGGCGAGTCGATCGGGCTGCCGGTCGCCGTCAACGGGCTGGTCGAGCGGGCCGAGCGGCTGGTGATCTCGCTGGTCGCGGCCGGATTCGCGGGCATGCACAAGTTCGGCGTCCCCGGCATCCAGCACCTGCTGCCCGTCGCCCTGTGGATCGTCGCCGTGGGCAGCCTGGTCACGCTGATCCAGCGGGTCGTCACCGTGCGCCGCGAGTCCGCCGAGGCGGAGGCCGCGGACGCCGAGCGCACCGAGGCCGAGGGGAGCGAGGCCGCCAAGTGAGCGCCCAGGAACGGCTCACCGACACCCTCTACGGGGCCGGCTGGGCCACGGTGAAGAAGCTTCCCGAGCCGGTCGCCGTGCGGCTGGGGCGGACCATCGCCGACCTCGCCTGGAAGCAGCGCGGCAAGGGCGTGCAGCGGCTGGAGAGCAACTACGCCCGGGTGGTGCCGGACGCGGGCCCCGAGCGGCTCGCCGAGCTCTCCCGCGCCGGGATGCGGTCCTACCTGCGCTACTGGATGGAGTCCTTCCGGCTGCCCGCGTGGAGCCCGGAGCGCATCAGGAACTCCTTCGGCCCCAAGGACGTGCACCACCTCACCGACGGCCTGGCCCGCGGCAAGGGCGTGATCCTCGCCCTGCCGCACCTCGCCAACTGGGACCTGGCCGGCGCCTGGGTCACCACCGAGCTGGGCATCCCGTTCACCACGGTCGCCGAGCGGCTGAAGCCGGAGACGCTCTACGACCGGTTCGTCGCCTACCGGGAGAGCCTCGGCATGGAGGTCCTGCCGCACAGCGGCGGCAGCGCCTTCGGCACCCTGGCCCGGCGGCTGCGCGACGGCGGACTGGTCTGCCTGGTCGCCGACCGGGACCTGTCCGCCTCCGGCGTCGAGGTCGAGTTCTTCGGCGAGACCGCGCGGATGCCGGCCGGGCCCGCCCTGCTCGCCCAGCAGACCGGTGCCCTGCTGCTGCCGGTGACGCTCTGGTACGACGACTCCCCGGTGATGCAGGGGCGGGTCCACCCGCCGGTCGAAGTGCCCCAGTCAGGTACCCGGGCGGAAAAGACGTCCGTCATGACACAGGCCCTGGCCGACGCCTTCGCCACGGGGATCGCCGAGCATCCGGAGGACTGGCACATGCTGCAGCGCTTGTGGCTCAAGGACCTCGATCCCGCGAAGGGGCAGGCGTGAGAATCGGCATCGTCTGCCCCTACTCCTGGGACGTGCCCGGGGGCGTCCAGTTCCACATCCGCGACCTGGCCGAGTACTTCATCCGCCTCGGCCACGACGTCTCGGTGCTCGCCCCGGCCGACGACGACACCCCGCTGCCGCCGTACGTGGTCTCCGCGGGCCGCGCGGTGCCGGTGCCGTACAACGGCTCGGTGGCCCGCCTGAACTTCGGCTTCCTCAGCGCCGCCCGGGTGCGGCGGTGGCTGCAGCAGGGCTCCTTCGACGTCATCCACATCCACGAGCCCACCTCGCCCTCCCTCGGCCTGCTGACCTGCTGGGCCGCCCAGGGGCCCATCGTGGCCACCTTCCACACGTCCAACCCGCGCTCCCGCGCGATGATCGCCGCCTACGCCATCCTCCAGGCGGCGCTGGAGAAGATCAGCGCCCGGATCGCGGTGAGCGAGTACGCCCGCCGCACACTCGTCGAGCACCTCGGCGGAGACGCCGTGGTCATCCCCAACGGCGTCGACGTCGACTTCTTCGCCAAGGCCGACCCCAACCCCGAGTGGCAGGGCGACACCATCGGCTTCATCGGCCGGATCGACGAGCCCCGCAAGGGCCTGCCGGTGCTGATGAAGGCCCTGCCGAAGATCCTCGCCGCCCGCCCGCAGACGCGGCTGCTGGTCGCCGGCCGGGGCGACGGGAAGGAGGCCGTGGAGGACCTGCCGAGGGAACTCCGCTCCCGGGTCGAGTTCCTCGGCATGATCAGCGACCAGGACAAGGCCCGGCTGCTGCGCAGCGTCGACCTGTACGTGGCGCCCAACACCGGCGGCGAGAGCTTCGGCATCATCCTCGTCGAGGCCATGTCCGCGGGAGCCCCCGTCCTCGCCTCCGACCTGGACGCCTTCGCCCAGGTCCTCGACCGGGGCGCGGCCGGCGAGCTGTTCCCCAACGAGGACGCCGACGCCCTCGCCGACAAGGCGCTGGAACTCCTGGGGAACCCCGAGCGCCGCGCCGAGCTGCGCGAGCGCGGCAGCGCGCACGTGCGCCGCTTCGACTGGTCGACGGTCGGCGCGGACATCCTGTCGGTGTACGAGACCGTCACCGCCGGAGCCGCCGCGGTGGCCGCCGACGACCGGACCACCGGTCTGTGGTCGCGCCTCGGACTGGCGAGGGACTGAGCCCCGATCCGCCCAGGGACTAAGCCCCGGATCCGCCCAGGGACTGAGCCCCGGACCGAGCCCCGGACCGGCCGGGACTGAGCCCCGGATCCGCCCAGGGACTGAGCCCCGGACCGAGCCCCGGACCGGCCGGGACTGAGCCCGGGACCGGCCAGGGTCCGAAGACCGCCCTGGGCCCTCAGACCGCCCGACCGCCCCGGTAACCTTGCCGCCCGTGACCGCAACCCTCATCTGGATCCTCGTCGTCCTCGTCCTGATCGGCATCTATCTGAGCTGGACGGCGGGACGGCTGGACCGGCTGCACGCACGGATCGACGCCGCGCGCGCCGCACTCGACGCCCAGCTGCTGCGCCGGGCGTCGGTGGCCCAGGAACTGGCCACCTCCGGGGTGCTCGACCCGGCCGCCTCGATCGTGCTCTACGAGGCCGCCCACGCGGCCCGGCAGGCGGTCGAGGAGCAGCGGGAGGTCGCCGAGAGCGAGCTGAGCCAGGCGCTGCGCGCCGTGTTCGCCGAACGGGAGCAGATGGAGGCGGTCAAGGAGGCGCCCGGGGGAGAGGAGACGGCGCTGGAACTCGCCGAGGCGGTCCGCCGGGTCCCCATGGCCCGCCGCTTCCACAACGACGCCGTACGCGCCGCCCGCGCCCTGCGCAGACACCGCAAGGTCCGCTGGTTCCGCCTGGCAGGCCACGCCCCGTTCCCCATGGCCTTCGAAATGGACGACGAACCCCCTGCAGCCCTCATAGACCGCGCCGCCTGAGCCGGCCCCGGCCGCCGCATGATCGCGCTCCGGGCCGCCTGACCGGGCCCGTGCCCCCGGGCGCGTGACCGGGCCCGGATCCCGGTCGCATGAGTGGGCCTTGGACCGCGTCGCACGAGCGTGCTCCCGGCCACCGCGTGATCGTCCTCGGGCGGCGCCGCATGGATGTCTCCGGGTCTGCGTGATCGTGTTCCTGGATCGCGGCGCACTCCCGGCCGCCGCATGATCGTGCTCCGGGCCGCATGATCGGGCCCGTGCCCCCGGGCGGCGACCGCATCCTCGGCCGCGTCCGATGAACGTGCTCCCGGCCCACCTAACCGCGTCCTCGGCCCTGCCGATGAACCTGAGCCCGCCCGCGTGAGCCTGTTCACACAGGGCGCCGTAAAACCATGTGGTCCGGCCAGCGGTGACGTGTTCGTGGTGGTAAAACGATCCACCGGCTTGGCATTGGCCCTTGCTGTGGACTGCTCGGGTCCCGTTTCCTCGGTGCTGGCAACAACCCTCCTTCCCCTTCAGTGAGGTCATTCGTGTCCAGCACGCTCTCCGAGAACCAGGGTCCCGAGACCGGCACCGCCCGTGTGAAGCGCGGCATGGCCGAGCAGCTCAAGGGCGGCGTGATCATGGACGTCGTCACGCCGGAGCAGGCCAAGATCGCCGAGGACGCGGGCGCCGTCGCCGTCATGGCCCTGGAGCGGGTCCCGGCCGACATCCGCAAGGACGGCGGAGTGGCCCGCATGTCCGACCCGGACATGATCGAGGGCATCATGAACGCCGTCTCCATCCCGGTGATGGCCAAGTCCCGCATCGGCCACTTCGTCGAGGCCCAGGTGCTGCAGTCGCTCGGCGTCGACTACATCGACGAGTCCGAGGTCCTCACCCCGGCCGACGAGGTCAACCACTCCGACAAGTGGGCCTTCACCACCCCCTTCGTCTGCGGTGCCACCAACCTGGGCGAGGCCCTGCGCCGCATCGCCGAGGGTGCCGCGATGATCCGCTCCAAGGGCGAGGCCGGCACCGGCAACGTCGTCGAGGCGGTCCGCCACCTGCGCCAGATCAAGAACGACATCGCCCGTCTGCGCGGCCTGGACAGCCACGAGCTGTACGCCGCCGCCAAGGAGCTGCGCGCCCCCTACGAGCTGGTCAAGGAGGTCGCCGAGCTGGGCAAGCTCCCGGTGGTGCTGTTCTCCGCCGGCGGTGTGGCCACCCCGGCCGACGCCGCGCTGATGCGCCAGCTCGGCGCCGAGGGCGTCTTCGTCGGCTCCGGCATCTTCAAGTCCGGCGACCCGGCCAAGCGCGCCGCCGCCATCGTCAAGGCGACCACCTTCTACGACGACCCGAAGATCATCGCGGACGCGTCCCGCAACCTCGGCGAGGCCATGGTCGGCATCAACTGCGACACCCTCCCCGAGACCGAGCGTTACGCCAACCGCGGCTGGTAAGGCACGTATGAACACCCCTGTCATCGGCGTCCTGGCACTCCAGGGCGACGTCCGGGAGCACCTTGTCGCCCTGGCCGCGGCCGACGCCGTGGCCAGGCCGGTGCGGCGCCCCGAGGAGCTCGCCGAGGTGGACGGTCTGGTCATCCCCGGCGGTGAGTCCACCACCATCTCCAAGCTCGCCCATCTGTTCGGCGTGATGGAGCCCCTGCGGGCGCGTGTGCGGGACGGGATGCCCGTCTACGGCACCTGCGCCGGCATGATCATGCTCGCCGACAAGATCCTCGACCCGCGCTCCGGGCAGGAGACCGTCGGCGGCATCGACATGATCGTGCGCCGCAACGCCTTCGGACGGCAGAACGAGTCCTTCGAGGCCGCGGTCGACGTCAAGGGCATCGAGGGCGATCCTGTGGAGGGCGTCTTCATCCGCGCCCCCTGGGTCGAGTCCGTCGGCGCCGGGGCCGAGGTGCTCGCCGAGCACGGCGGTCACATCGTCGCGGTCCGTCAGGGCAACGCGCTGGCCACCTCGTTCCACCCCGAACTGACCGGCGACCACCGGGTGCACCGCCTGTTCGTGGACATGGTGCGCACATGGAGGACGGCGCGGTCCTTGTAGGATTCCAGCGTTCGTTGCAGAGATGGGTTACGCGAAGGAGACAGGCAGATGTCCGGCCACTCTAAATGGGCCACGACGAAGCACAAGAAGGCCGTGATCGATGCCAAGCGCGGCAAGCTCTTCGCGAAGCTGATCAAGAACATCGAGGTCGCGGCCCGGATGGGCGGTGCCGATCCCGACGGTAACCCGACGCTGTACGACGCCATCCAGAAGGCCAAGAAGTCGTCGGTCCCGAACAAGAACATCGAATCGGCGGTCAAGCGCGGTGCGGGCCTGGAGGCCGGCGGCGCCGACTACGAGACGATCATGTACGAGGGCTACGGGCCGAACGGTGTCGCGGTGCTCATCGAGTGCCTCACCGACAACCGCAACCGCGCCGCCTCCGAGGTGCGCGTCGCCATGACCCGCAACGGCGGCTCCATGGCCGACCCGGGCTCGGTGTCGTACCTGTTCAACCGCAAGGGCGTGGTGATCGTCCCGAAGGGCGACCTGACCGAGGACGACGTCCTCGCGGCCGTCCTGGACGCGGGCGCCGAGGAGGTCAACGACCTCGGCGAGAACTTCGAGGTGATCAGCGAGCCGGGCGACCTGGTCGCGGTCCGCACCGCGCTGCAGGACGCCGGCATCGACTACGAGTCCGCCGACGCCAACTTCGTCCCGACCATGCAGGTCCAGCTGGACGAGGAGGGCGCGAAGAAGATCTTCAAGCTCATCGACGCGCTCGAGGACAGCGACGACGTGCAGAACGTCTTCGCGAACTTCGACGTCAGCGACGAGATCATGGAGAAGGTCGGCGCCTGACGCCGCGCCGCCGGCTGAGCGGACCCCACGGGCCGACGGGACACACCCCGTCGGCCCGTCGCGTTGTCGGTGGCACCCGATAGCCTGCACAAACAGGTGATCGATGGGAGGGCGCTCGTGCGCGTACTGGGGGTGGACCCGGGACTGACCCGGTGCGGCGTCGGGGTCGTCGAGGGGGTGGCGGGCCGTCCGCTGACCATGCTCGGCGTCGGCGTCGTGCGGACCCCGGTGGACGCCGAGCTGGGCCACCGACTGGTCGCCATCGAGCAGGGCCTGGAGGCCTGGCTGGACGAGTACCGGCCCGAGTACGTCGCCGTGGAGCGCGTCTTCAGCCAGCACAACGTCCGCACGGTCATGGGCACCGCCCAGGCCAGCGCCGTCGCCACGCTGTGCGCCGCCCGCCGCGGCATCCCCGTCGCCCTGCACACCCCCAGCGAGGTCAAGGCCGCCGTCACCGGCAGCGGCCGCGCGGAGAAGGCGCAGGTCGGCGGCATGGTCACCCGGCTGCTGCGCCTCAGCGCCCCGCCGCGGCCCGCGGACGCCGCCGACGCGCTCGCCCTCGCCATCTGCCACATCTGGCGCGCCCCCGCGCAGAACCGACTCCAGCAGGCCGCCGCCCTGCACGCATCGAAAGGCCGTACGACATGATCGCCTTCGTCAGCGGCACGGTCGCCGCGCTCGCCCCCGACGCCGCGGTGGTCGAGGTGGGCGGCGTCGGCATGGCCGTGCAGTGCACCCCGAACACCCTCAGCGAGCTCCGCGTCGGCCGGCCCGCCAGACTGCACACCAGCCTCGTGGTCCGCGAGGACTCCCTGACGCTGTACGGCTTCGCCGACGAGGACGAGCGGCAGGTGTTCGAGCTGCTCCAGACCGCCAGCGGCGTCGGACCGCGGCTCGCCCAGGCGATGCTCGCCGTGCACAGACCCGACGCCCTGCGCCGCGCCGTCGCCACCGGCGACGAGAAGGCGCTCACCGCCGTCCCCGGCATCGGCAAGAAGGGCGCGCAGAAGCTGCTGCTGGAGCTGAAGGACCGGCTCGGCGAACCGGCCGGCCCGCCCGCCGTGGGCGCCCCCGCAGGCGGCGGCTGGCGGGACCAGCTGCACGCCGCCCTGATCGGCCTCGGGTACGCCACCCGCGAGGCCGACGAGGCGGTCGCCGCCGTGGCGCCGCAGGCCGAGGCCGCCGGGGGCACGCCCCAGATCGGCGCGCTGCTCAAGGCCGCCCTGCAGACGCTGAACCGCGCCCGATAGCCGTACGGAGAGCTGAGGCACACGCATGAACTGGGACGACACGGCCGACACCCCCGCCGCCGAGCGGCTCGTCGGCGCGTCCGCCGACCGCGAGGACCAGGCCGTCGAGGCCGCCCTGCGCCCCAAGGACCTGAGCGAGTTCATCGGCCAGGAGAAGGTCCGCGAACAGCTCGACCTGGTGCTGCGGGCCGCCCGCGCCCGCGGCGCCACCGCCGACCATGTGCTGCTCTCCGGCGCCCCCGGCCTCGGCAAGACCACCCTCTCCATGATCATCGCGGCGGAGATGAACGCCCCGATCCGCATCACCAGCGGCCCGGCCATCCAGCACGCCGGCGACCTCGCCGCGATCCTCTCCTCCCTCCAGGAGGGCGAGGTGCTCTTCCTCGACGAGATCCACCGCATGTCCCGGCCCGCCGAGGAGATGCTCTACATGGCCATGGAGGACTTCCGCGTCGACGTGATCGTCGGCAAGGGCCCCGGCGCCACCGCGATCCCGCTGGAGCTGCCTCCCTTCACCCTGGTCGGCGCCACCACCCGCGCCGGACTGCTGCCGCCCCCGCTGCGCGACCGCTTCGGCTTCACCGCCCACATGGAGTTCTACGAGCCGGCCGAGCTGGAACGGGTCATCCACCGCTCGGCGAGCCTGCTCGACGTCGAGATCGACGCCGACGGCGCCGCCGAGATCGCCGGCCGCTCCCGCGGCACCCCGCGCATCGCCAACCGCCTGCTGCGCCGCGTCCGCGACTATGCGCAGGTCAAGGCCGACGGAAGGATCACCCGGGAGATCGCCTCGGCGGCCCTCGCCGTCTACGAGGTCGACGCCCGGGGCCTGGACCGGCTGGACCGGGCGGTCCTGGAGGCTCTGCTGAAGCTGTTCGGCGGGGGACCGGTGGGCCTGTCCACGCTCGCCGTCGCGGTCGGAGAGGAACGTGAGACGGTGGAAGAGGTGGCCGAGCCCTTCCTGGTACGGGAAGGGCTGCTCGCGCGCACGCCCCGCGGCCGGGTCGCCACCCCGGCGGCATGGGCGCATCTCGGCCTCACCCCGCCCCGCTCACAGGCCGCCGGAAACGGACAAGGGGACCTGTTCGGGGCGTGACGGCGTGCGTGCTGGCCGGGGCAGGAACCCCGGTGCCATGCTGAGCGTTGTTCCATGCGCGCGGACTCGCTTAGACTCCGCCGATGCCACCGTTGTCGGCGGCATCACATACCCCCAACCATCAGGCCGTTCACCATCGCGGTCGTGTGAAGGAAGTTCCGACCCGTGAGTCTCCTGACCCTCCTCCCGTTCATTGTGCTCATCGGGGCCATGTTCCTGATGACCCGGTCGGCCAAGAAGAAGCAGCAGCAGGCCATCGAGATGCGGAACCAGATGCAGCCCGGTTCCGGCGTCCGCACCATCGGGGGCATGTACGCCACGGTCAAGGAGGTCAACGAGGACACGGTCCTCCTCGACGCCGGACCGGGCGTCGAGCTGCTCTTCGCCAAGAACGCCATCGGTGCCGTGCTCAGCGACGACGAGTACAACCGCATCGTCCACGGCATCGAGCACGACCTGAAGTCCGACCTCGTGCCCGACGACGCCTCCTCCCTCACCGAGACCGACGACTCCTCCGACGCTGCCGCCGCCTCCGACGACACGCCTGTCGACCTCGGCAAGAAGGACCAGGCCGACGAGGCGGACGACACCGCCGAGGCGGAGACGACCGACGCCGCCGAGGCGGAGACGGACGAGAAGCCGCAGAAGTCCGAGGGCGACTCCGAGGCGAAGTAGTCATGTCGCGGGGCGCGCGGGGCAAGACCCCGCGCGCCCCGCGATGTGCCCAGCTCGCACGGAATCCCTAGACCATGTCATGGCCGCCCGCCCGCCGACCCGGCGCGAGGCGGCCCGAGAGGGAGTACGAGAAGGTGGCAGCACCTAAAAAGGGCCGGAATGCGAGCGCCCAGAGCAAGCCATGGCGCTCACTGGCCCTGATCCTGATCGCCATCGTGGGGCTCACCGCCGGAATGTTCGCCTCCGGCCACACCACCCCGCGACTGGGCATCGACCTGGCGGGCGGCACCAGCATCACGCTGCGTGCGGAACCCGAGGCGGGCCAGGAATCCGCGATCAACAAGACCAACATGGAAACGGCCGTCTCCATCATGGAGCGCCGGGTCAACGGTCTTGGTGTCTCGGAGGCCGAGGTCCAGACCCAGGGTGATCGCAACATCATCGTCAACATTCCCAAGGGCACCAACTCCAAGCAGGCCCGGGAACAGGTCGGCACCACGGCCAAGCTGTACTTCCGCCCGGTGATCGCCCGGGAGGCGGGCGGCGCCGCCCCCACCCCCGACGCGTCCTCGAGTCCTTCGGCCGGCTCCGGCAAGAAGACGGAGGACAAGAAGGACGAGAAGGGCGAGAAGGGCGAGAAGGGCGAGAAGGCAGACGAGGGCACCACGCCCAGCCCCTCGGCCACCTCCCAGGGACGCGCGGTCACCGACGGCCTCAAGGCCGACGCGAGCCCGTCCCCCACCCCGAAGGCCTCCGAGTCCAAGGACGCCGGCGACAAGGGCGACAAGGGCGACAAGGCCGACCCGCAGAACAGCAAGCTGCAGGCCGAGTACGCCGCCCTCGACTGCACCAAGCCCGACCAGCGGACCAAGGCGGGCAAGGGCGCCAAGCCCACCGAGGCCACCGTCGCCTGCGGCCAGGACTCACAGGGCCAGTGGCAGAAGTACCTGCTCGGCCCCGCCGAGGTCGACGGCACGGACGTCGACGAGGCCCAGGCGGTCTACGACACCCAGGCCGGCACCGGCTGGAAGGTCACCCTGGGCTTCACGGACAAGGGCTCGAAGAAGTTCGCGAACATCACCGGCAAGCTGGCGCAGCAGCAGTCCCCGCAGAACGAGTTCGCCATCGTTCTGGACGGCAACGTGGTCTCGAACCCGTACGTCACGCAGTCGCTGAGCAGCAACGCCGAGATCTCCGGCAACTTCACCCAGGAGTCGGCCAAGAACCTGGCCAACGTCCTCTCCTACGGCGCTCTGCCGCTGACCTTCAAGGAGGACAGCGTCACCACCGTCACCGCCGCCCTCGGCGGTGAGCAGCTGCACGCCGGTCTGATCGCGGGTGCCATCGGCCTCGCCCTGGTCGTCGCCTACCTGCTGATCTACTACCGGGGCCTGTCGTTCATCGCCGTCGCCTCGCTGCTGGTCTCCGCGGCCCTCACCTACCTGATCATGTCGCTGCTCGGCCCGGCCATCGGCTTCGCGCTGAACCTCCCGGCCGTCTGCGGCGCCATCGTCGCCATCGGTATCACCGCGGACTCGTTCATCGTCTACTTCGAACGCGTCCGGGACGAGATCCGCGAGGGCCGCTCGCTGCGTCCCGCGGTGGAGCGGGCCTGGCCGCGCGCCCGGCGCACCATCCTGGTCTCCGACTTCGTGTCGTTCCTCGCCGCCGCGGTGCTGTTCGCCGTCACGGTCGGCAAGGTCCAGGGCTTCGCGTTCACGCTCGGTCTGACCACCGTCCTCGACGTGGTGGTGGTCTTCCTGTTCACCAAGCCGCTGCTGACGCTGATGGCCCGCCGGAAGTTCTTCGCCAGCGGTCACAAGTGGTCCGGTCTCGACCCCAAGGCCCTGGGCGCCAAGCCTCCGCTGCGCCGCACCCGCCGCCCCGCCGTTCCCGTCGAGACGAAGGAGGCGTGAGCGATGTCGAAACTCGGCACCCTCGGCGCCCGGTTGCACCATGGCGAAATCGGCTACGACTTCGTCAAGAACCGCAAGATCTGGTACGGCATCTCCATCCTGATCACCATCACGGCCATCGTCGGCCTGGCGGTGCGCGGCCTGCACATGGGCATCGAGTTCCAGGGCGGAGCGGTCTTCACCACCCCGAAGCACATGAGCGTCTCGGTCGCCCAGGCCGAGGAGTACGCGGAGGAGGCGTCGGGCCACGACGCCATCGTCCAGAAGCTGGGTGACGGCAGCCTGCGCATCCAGGTCGCGGGCATCGACACGGGCGCCTCGGACAAGATCAAGGACGAGCTGTCCGAGGACCTGAAGGTCGCGTCCGAGCACATCAACGCCGAACTCGTCGGTCCGAGCTGGGGCGAGCAGATCGCCAACAAGGCCTGGCAGGGCCTGGGCATCTTCATGGTCCTGGTGGTGATCTATCTGGCGATCGCCTTCGAATGGCGCATGGCGTTCGCCGCGTTCGTCGCCCTGATCCACGACATCACGATCACCGTCGGCATCTACGCCCTGGTGGGCTTCGAGGTCACACCGGGCACGGTGATCGGTCTGCTCACCATCCTCGGTTACTCGCTCTACGACACCGTCGTCGTCTTCGACAGCCTCAAGGAGCAGACCAAGGACATCACCAAGCAGACCCGCTGGACCTACAGCGAGATCGCCAACCGCTCGATCAACAGCACCCTGGTCCGCTCCATCAACACCACGGTGGTCGCGCTGCTGCCGGTGGCCGGCCTGCTGTTCATCGGTGGCGGTGTCCTGGGCGCCGGCATGCTGAACGACATCTCCCTGTCGCTGTTCGTCGGCCTCGCCGCCGGTGCGTACTCCTCGATCTTCATCGCCACCCCGCTCGTCGCCGACCTCAAGGAGCGCGACCCGGCGATGAAGGCGCTGAAGAAGCGGGTGCTCGCCAAACGGGCCCAGGGCAAGTCCGCCCCCGAGCCCGAGCCCGTCGGCAGCGGCGGCTACGCCGACGAGGCGCAGGACGCCGCTCCCGCCGTCGTCGGCCCCCGCAACCAGCCGGCGTCCCGCAACCGCGGCCGCGGCAGGCCCTCGGGGAAGCGCCGATGACCGAGATCCGGGACCTGCTGCTCAGCCGCATCCGCGATGTGGCCGACTACCCGCAGCCGGGCGTGATGTTCAAGGACATCACGCCCCTGCTGGCGGACCCGGCGGCCTTCACCGCGCTCACCGACGCGCTGGCCGGCATCGCCGGGCAGAGCGGCGCCACCAAGGTCATCGGTCTGGAGGCGCGCGGCTTCATCCTGGGCGCCCCGGTCGCCGTCCGCGCGGGCCTCGGCTTCGTGCCCGTGCGCAAGGCGGGCAAGCTCCCCGGAGCCACCCTCAGCCAGGCCTACGAGCTGGAGTACGGCTCCGCCGAGATCGAGGTGCACGCGGAGGACCTCGGCGGCGAGGACCGCGTCCTGATCGTCGACGACGTGCTGGCCACCGGCGGCACCGCCGAGGCGTCCATCCAGCTCGTCCGCCGGGCCGGCGCCGAGGTCGCGGGCCTCGCCGTCCTGATGGAGCTCGGCTTCCTCGGCGGCCGGGCACGCCTGGAGCCCGCCCTCGCGGGCGCCCCGCTGGAGGCCCTGCTGCGCCTGTGAGGCCCAGCGGACGGGTACCACCACGGTGCCCCCGCCGCCCCCGGAGAGGGAGAGCGGCGGGGGCACCGTCGCGTCGGCCCGCGTTCCCGGGCGAGGCGGCGGGCCACCGCACGGAGCGGACCCGAGCGCGCCGCACGGAGCGGGGACCGGGAGGCGAGGCGCACCGCACGGAGCGGACCGGGAGGAATCAGGCGCACGTCCCGGGCGTTTTTCCGGTTGACCGTCCTCATCCAGGGCACCAGGCGATCGAACGGTCCTGGATCGCTACCATGGGATCTCCGGAGCCTGACCGGGGGACCCGGATCGCGCACGAGGAGTCCTCTTGCCAGACGAGGCCCAGCACCTGACCGCCGCCAAGCCCGAGTCCGCCTCGGCGGCCGCGGGCAAGCCCGCGCCGGACACGCCCCAGGCGAAGAACGACACCCGCGGGCCGGTCCAGCGCGCCCAGGCAGCACCCGTCGACAAGCCCGAGCAGTCCCGGTCCAAGCCGGCCCCGCCGGAGCGCCTGGCCCCCACGACCCGCCCCAACACCGGCCAGCCCGCCCGTTCCGGCTCCTCCAACCGCGTCCGCGCCCGCCTCGCCCGGCTCGGTGTGCAGCGCGCCAACCCGTACAACCCGGTCCTGGAGCCGTTGCTGCGGATAGTGCGCAGCAACGACCCCAAGATCGAGAACTCCACGCTCCGCCAGATCGAGAAGGCCTACCAGGTCGCCGAACGCTGGCACCGCGGCCAGAAGCGCAAGAGCGGCGACCCGTACATCACCCACCCGCTCGCGGTGACCACGATCCTCGCCGAGCTCGGCATGGACCCGGCCACCCTCATGGCCGGACTGCTGCACGACACCGTCGAGGACACCGAGTACGGCCTGGATCAGCTGCGCCGCGACTTCGGCGACACCGTCGCCCTGCTCGTCGACGGCGTCACCAAGCTGGACAAGGTCAAGTTCGGCGAGGCCGCCCAGGCCGAGACCGTGCGCAAGATGGTCGTCGCCATGGCCAAGGACCCCCGGGTCCTGGTCATCAAGCTCGCCGACCGCCTGCACAACATGCGCACCATGCGCTATCTCAAGCGCGAGAAGCAGGAGAAGAAGGCGCGCGAGACCCTGGAGATCTACGCGCCGCTCGCCCACCGGCTGGGCATGAACACCATCAAGTGGGAGCTGGAGGACCTCGCCTTCGCGATCCTCTACCCCAAGATGTACGACGAGATCGTCCGCCTGGTGGCCGAGCGCGCCCCCAAGCGTGACGAGTACCTGGCCATCGTCACCGACGAGGTCCAGCAGGACCTGCGCGCCGCCCGCATCAAGGCGACCGTCACCGGCCGGCCCAAGCACTACTACAGCGTCTACCAGAAGATGATCGTCCGCGGCCGTGACTTCGCGGAGATCTACGACCTGGTGGGCATCCGCGTCCTCGTGGACACCGTCCGCGACTGCTACGCGGCCCTCGGCACCGTGCACGCGCGATGGAACCCGGTCCCCGGCCGGTTCAAGGACTACATCGCGATGCCGAAGTTCAACATGTACCAGTCGCTGCACACGACGGTCATCGGTCCCGGCGGCAAACCGGTCGAGCTGCAGATCCGCACCTTCGACATGCACCGCCGCGCCGAGTACGGCATCGCCGCGCACTGGAAGTACAAGCAGGAGGCCGTGGCCGGCGCCTCCAAGATCCGCACCGACGCGCCCAAGTCGTCCGGCAAGGACAAGGACGCCATCAACGACATGGCGTGGCTGCGGCAGCTGCTCGACTGGCAGAAGGAGACGGAGGACCCGGGCGAGTTCCTGGAGTCGCTGCGCTTCGACCTGTCCCGCAACGAGGTCTTCGTCTTCACGCCCAAGGGCGACGTGATCGCGCTCCCGGCCGGCGCCACCCCGGTGGACTTCGCATACGCGGTCCACACCGAGGTCGGGCACCGCACCATAGGGGCGCGGGTCAACGGCCGTCTGGTGCCGCTCGAGTCCACCCTGGACAACGGCGACCTGGTCGAGGTCTTCACCTCCAAGGCGCCCGGCGCCGGCCCCTCCCGGGACTGGCTGGGCTTCGTCAAGTCGCCGCGCGCCCGCAACAAGATCCGCGCCTGGTTCTCCAAGGAGCGCCGCGACGAGGCGATCGAGCAGGGCAAGGACGCCATCGTCCGCGCCATGCGCAAGCAGAACCTGCCGATCCAGCGGATCCTCACCGGGGACTCCCTGGTCACCCTCGCGCACGAGATGCGCTACTCGGACATCTCCGCGCTGTACGCGGCGATCGGCGAGGGCCATGTCTCCGCACAGAACATCGTGCAGAAGCTGGTCCAGGCCCTCGGCGGCGAGGAGGCGGCCAGCGAGGAGATCGACGAGGCGGTGCCCCCGGCCCGCTCCCGCAGCCGCAAGCGCCGCTCCAGCTCCGACCCCGGCGTGATCGTCAAGGGCGTCGAGGACGTCTGGGTCAAGCTCGCCCGCTGCTGCACCCCCGTGCCCGGCGACCCGATCATCGGCTTCGTCACCCGCGGCAGCGGCGTCTCGGTGCACCGCAGCGACTGTGTGAACGTCGACTCGCTGTCCAAGGAACCCGAGCGGATCCTCGAGGTCGAGTGGGCACCCACCCAGTCCTCGGTGTTCCTGGTCGCCATCCAGGTCGAGGCGCTGGACCGCTCCCGGCTGCTCTCGGACGTCACCCGGGTGCTGTCCGACCAGCACGTCAACATCCTCTCCGCGGCCGTCCAGACCTCCCGCGACCGCGTCGCCACCTCCCGCTTCACCTTCGAGATGGGCGACCCCAAGCACCTCGGCCACGTCCTCAAGGCCGTCCGCGGCGTCGAGGGCGTCTACGACGTCTACCGCGTCACCTCGGCCCGCAACCGGGGCTGACACCGGGCGCACGGGCGCCCAACGCGCCGGGAAGAGTCCAGGAGACGGCAAGAGGGGCTCCCGTACTGGTACGGAAGCCCCTCTTGTGCTGGTGGTTCAGCCGCCGAACTCCTGCAGGCCCTTCAGGGCCTGGTCCAGGAGGGCCTGGCGGCCCTCCAGCTCGCGCTCCAGCTTCTCCGCCTTGGCGGTGTTGCCCTGGGCGCGGGCCTGCTCGATCTGGCCCTTGAGCTTGTCCACGGCCGCCTGCAGCTGGCCGGTCAGACCCTCGGCACGCGCCCGGGCCTCCGGGTTGGTGCGGCGCCACTCGGCCTCCTCGGCCTCCTGGATGGCCCGCTCCACCGCGTGCATCCGGCCCTCGACCTTCGGGCGGGCGTCCCGCGGCACATGGCCGATGGTCTCCCAGCGCTCGTTGATCGCACGGAACGCGGCCCGGGCCGCCTTCAGGTCCGTGATCGGCAGCAGCTTCTCGGCCTCCTCGGCCAGCTCCTCCTTCAGCTTGAGGTTCTCCGCCTGCTCCGCGTCACGCTCGGCGAACACCGCGCTGCGCGCCGCGAAGAAGATGTCCTGGGCGCCGCGGAAGCGGTTCCAGAGGTCTTCCTCGTGCTCGCGCTGGGCGCGTCCCGCGGCCTTCCACTCCGCCATCAGCTCCCGGTAGCGCGCCGCCGTCGGACCCCAGTCCGTCGAGTCCGACAGCGCCTCCGCCTCGGCGACCAGCCGCTCCTTGATGCGGCGGGCCTCCTCGCGCTGCGCGTCCAGCTGCGCGAAGTGCTGCTTGCGCCGCTTGGAGAACTGCGACCGGGCGTGCGAGAACCGGTGCCACAGCTCGTCGTCGGACTTGCGGTCCAGCCGCGGCAGGCTCTTCCAGGTGTCCACCAGCGCCCGCAGCCGCTCACCGGCCGCCCGCCACTGATCGGAGGTGGCCAGCTGCTCCGCCTCGCTGACCAGCTCCTCCTTGGCCCGCCGCGCCTCCTCGGCCTGCCGGGCCCGCTGCGCCTTGCGTTCCTCGCGGCGCTTCTCCACCAGCTCCACGAGCTTGTCCAGCCGGACCTTCAGGGCGTCCAGGTCACCCACCGCGTGATGGGCGTCCACCTGCTCGCGGATGTGCTCGATCGCGGCCAGGGCGTCCTTCGACGACAGGTCGGTGGTCTTCACTCGCTTCTCGAGGAGGCCGATCTCGACAACCAGGCCCTCGTACTTGCGCTCGAAGTAGGCCAGAGCCTCCTCGGGGGAGCCTGCCTGCCAGGAACCGACGACCTTCTCGCCGTCGGCCGTACGCACGTACACGGTCCCCGTCTCGTCGACGCGGCCCCACGGGTCGCTGCTCACAGCGCCTCCTCCACATGATGCCTGCGAGTCGCTTGTGCTCCCCCGGGCATCGTCCACAGTTTCGTCACGGCCAACATAGGCGACCGACGGGATGCCTGTCCGCATCCCGCGCGACCGAAATCTCGCAGATGGGGGTCAGGATTTCGTGACGCTGGCCTTGTCGATCACGACCGTCGCGTTGGGCGCCCCGTCGCCCATGCCCGTGCTCTCCCCGGCCTTGGCGATCTTCTTCAGCACCTTCATGCCCGCCTCCGAGACCGTACCGAACGGTGTGTAGTTGGGCGGCAGCTGGCTGTCCTTGTAGACCAGGAAGAACTGGCTGCCTCCACTGTTCTTCTGCCCGGTGTTCGCCATCGCGACCGTGCCGGCGGGGTAGATGTTGTTCTTGAGGCTCTTGTCCTTCAGATTCTCGTCCGGGATCGTGTAGCCGGGCCCGCCGGTGCCCATGCCCGTGGGGTCGCCGCACTGCAGCACATGGATGCCCTGAGTAGTGAGCCGGTGGCACTTGGTGTGGTCGAAGTAGCCCTGGCCGGCAAGGAACTCGAACGAGTTGACCGTGTGCGGCGCCGCCGACGCCTTCAGCGCCACGTCTATCTCGCCGCACGTGGTGTCCAGCTTCAGCGTGTACTTCGCAGACTTGTCGATCTCGAGCGCCGGCTCCTTCTTCCACGTCTTCGACTTCGGCTTGCCCGGGGCCGGCTTGTCGCAGGGGTCCGGCGCCTTGCTGGTCGGGGTGGCGCTGGGGGTGATCTCAGCGCTCGCGTTGGTCTTCTCGTCGCCCTGCTTGAGCACCCCGGTCGTGTACAACGCCAGGCTGCCGATCAGGACGACACCGAGCACCGAAGCGATCACCGAGTTGCGGATGCGCGCCTTGCGCCGCGCTTCGATACGCCGCTGCTGCTGCCGCAAGAACTTCTCCCGGGCGAGCTGACGCCGCCGCTGTTCCTGGCTGACCACCGGGTTAACTCCTCATGCGTCTCGTGTGTCGACCGGTACGCGTGCGTGCGGTGAGCCGACCGTCTGCGTGTGCCCCGTACCGTATATGGGTTCGCTGAGGGTTCGGCAGCGCCGGTAGGCTCTGACCGCGGGCTCGGCCCGCCGTAAGCCTCCCGTACCGACTCGAACGAAGGACGATCGTGCTCATTGCCGGGTTCCCCGCCGGAGCATGGGGGACGAACTGTTATCTCGTCGCCCCCGCAGCCGGTGAGGAGTGCGTGATCATCGACCCCGGCCACCAGGCCGCGCCCGGAGTGGAGGAGGCGGTCCGCAAGCACCGGCTGAAGCCGGTCGCCGTCGTCCTCACGCACGGCCACATCGACCACGTCGCCTCGGTCGTCCCCGTCTGCGGCGCCCACGACGTCCCCGCGTGGATCCACCCCGAGGACCGGTACATGATGAGCGACCCCGAGAAGGCGCTGGGCCGCTCCATCGGGATGCCGCTGCTGGGCGAGCTGACCGTGGGGGAGCCGGACGACGTCAAGGAGCTGGCCGACGGCGTGAAGCTTCAGCTGGCGGGTCTCGAGTTCGGTGTCTCGCACGCACCGGGCCATACCAAGGGGTCGGTGACCTTCGGCCTGCCCGAGGCGGCGGACATCCCGCCGATCCTGTTCTCGGGCGACCTGCTGTTCGCCGGCTCCATCGGACGCACCGACCTGCCCGGCGGTGACATGGCCGAGATGCTCGACTCGCTGGCCCGCGTGTGCCTGCCGCTCGACGACTCGACCGTGGTGCTGTCCGGCCACGGCCCCCAGACCACCATCGGCCAGGAGCGCGCCACCAACCCGTATCTGCGGCAGGTGGCCGCCGGCCTGGGAGCCCAGGAGGCTCCCCGACGAGGAATGTGACGAGACCTTCCGTGAGCACTTTCAAGGCCCCCAAGGGCACGTACGACCTGATCCCGCCGGACTCGGCCAAGTACCTCGCCGTCCGGGAGGCGTTCGCCGCCCCGCTGCGCAACTCCGGCTACGGCTACATCGAGACGCCCGGCTTCGAGAACGTGGAGCTGTTCGCCCGCGGCGTCGGCGAGTCCACCGACATCGTGACCAAGGAGATGTACGCCTTCGAGACCAAGGGCGGGGACAAGCTCGCCCTGCGCCCCGAGGGCACCGCCTCCGTGCTGCGCGCCGCCCTGGAGGCCAACCTGCACAAGGCGGGCAACCTCCCGGTCAAGCTCTGGTACTCCGGCTCGTACTACCGCTACGAGCGCCCGCAGAAGGGCCGCTACCGCCACTTCTCCCAGGTCGGCGCCGAGGCGATCGGCGCGGAGGACCCGGCGCTCGACGCCGAGCTGATCATCCTCGCCGACCAGGCGTACCGCTCGCTGGGCCTGCAGAACTTCCGGATCCTGCTCAACAGCCTCGGCGACAAGGAGTGCCGCCCGGTCTACCGCGCCGCGCTGCAGGACTTCCTGCGCGGGCTCGACCTGGACGAGGACACCCGCCGCCGCATCGACATCAACCCGCTGCGGGTGCTCGACGACAAGCGGGAGTCGGTGCAGAAGCAGCTCACCGGGGCCCCGCTGCTGCGGGACTACCTGTGCGACGCCTGCAAGGCGTACCACGAGGAGGTCCGCGAGCTGATCACCGCGGCGGGCGTGGCCTTCGAGGACGACCCCAAGCTGGTGCGCGGCCTCGACTACTACACCCGCACCACCTTCGAGTTCGTCCACGACGGCCTCGGCTCCCAGTCCGCGGTGGGCGGCGGCGGCCGCTACGACGGCCTGTCGGAGATGATCGGCGGCCCCGCGCTGCCGTCCGTCGGCTGGGCCCTCGGCGTCGACCGCACGGTCCTCGCCCTCGAGGCGGAGGGCATCGAGCTCGAACTCCCCGCCACCACCAGCGTGTTCGCCGTCCCGTTGGGCGAGGAGGCCCGCCGGGTGCTGTTCACCAAGGTCACCGAGCTGCGCAAGAACGGCATCGCGGCGGACTTCTCCTACGGCGGCAAGGGCCTGAAGGGCGCCATGAAGAACGCCAACCGCAGCGGCGCCCGCTACACGATCGTCGCCGGCGAGCGCGATCTCGCCGAGGGCGTGGTCCAGCTCAAGGACATGGAGTCCGGCGAGCAGGTCCCGGTCGGCGTCAACGAGATCGTGGCGGAGCTGGAGTCCCGGCTCGGCTGACGGGCCGCTCCGCTCAGGCGGATCCGAGGCGCCGGAGGCGGATGGCCTCCGGCGCCTTCGAGCAGCCGTACAGCCGTACGACACTGCGACGAACATCGGCCGAAACCGAACGCTCGCGAGTGAGTGCCGGTCATTCCTTATGCCCAGCGAACGGCGCCGCCACAGGCCCGTGCGGCACAATGGCCCCTGCCCGAAGCAAGGTCCACACTCGCTAGTGACGGAATCGGCGTGATGAGCAAGACGACACTCAAGGACGTCGCCATGGAGCCCGAGCACTCGCCCGCACGGCAGCGCACGGCCGGCGAGCGGCGCACCGAGGGCAGCAGCCGGGCCCTCGCCCTGCTGCTGGTGATCACCGGTGCGGCCGGAGTGCTCGCCGCCTGGGTCATCACGCTGGACAAGTTCAAGATCCTCGAGGCCAAGGTCAGAGGCGAGACCTTCACGCCGGGCTGCAGCCTCAACCCGGTCGTCTCCTGCGGCAGCGTGATGGAGAGCGACCAGGCCTCCGTCTTCGGCTTCCCCAACCCGATGCTCGGCCTCGTCACCTACGGCATCGTGATCTGCGTCGGCATGAGCCTGCTCGCCGGGGCCCGCTTCCCGCGCTGGTACTGGCTCACCTTCAACGCCGGCACCCTCTTCGGCGTCGCCTTCTGCGCCTGGCTGATGTTCCAGTCCCTGTACCGGATCAACGCCCTGTGCCTGTGGTGCTGCCTGGCCTGGGTCGCCACGATCATCATGTTCTGGTACGTGACCTCCTTCAACGTGCGCAACGGCTTCCTGCCCGCGCCCTCCTGGCTGAAGAGCTTCTTCGGCGAGTTCACCTGGGTCATGCCGGTGCTGCACATCGGCGTCATCGGCATGCTGATCCTCACCCGCTGGTGGAGCTTCTGGACCGGCTGACGGCCCCGGCCCGGGTGTCGGTGCGGTGATTTAGGGTTCTAGTCGTGGAGCCCGACCTGTTCACCGCCGCAGCCGAAGAACGCCAGGAGAAGGATCCGGCCGGCAGCCCCCTGGCGGTCCGGATGCGCCCGCGCACCCTCGACGAGGTGGTGGGCCAGCAGCATCTGCTCAAGCCCGGGTCCCCGCTGCGCCGACTGGTCGGCGAGGGCGCCTCCGGCCCCGCCGGACCCTCCTCGGTGATCCTCTGGGGCCCGCCCGGCACGGGCAAGACGACCCTGGCCTACGTCGTCTCCAAGGCCAGCAACGCGCGCTTCGTGGAGCTGTCGGCGATCACCGCGGGTGTGAAGGAGGTCCGCGCGGTGATCGACGGCGCCCGCCGCGCCTCCGGCGGCTACGGCCAGGAGACCGTCCTCTTCCTCGACGAGATCCACCGCTTCAGCAAGGCCCAGCAGGACTCGCTGCTCCCGGCCGTGGAGAACCGCTGGGTGACCCTGATCGCCGCGACCACCGAGAACCCCTACTTCTCGGTCATCTCCCCGCTGCTCTCCCGCTCCCTGCTGCTCACCCTCGAACCTCTCACCGACGACGACATCCGCGGCCTGATCCGGCGGGCGCTCACCGACGAGCGGGGCCTCAAGGGCACCGTCACGCTCGCCGAGGACACCGAGAACCACCTGCTGCGCATCGCCGGCGGCGACGCCCGCCGCGCGCTGACCGCGCTGGAGGCGGCCACCGGGGCCGCCCTCGACAAGGGCGAGAGCGAGATCTCGCTGACCACGCTGGAGGAGACCGTCGACCGGGCGGCCGTGAAGTACGACCGGGACGGCGACCAGCACTACGACGTGGCCAGCGCCCTGATCAAGTCCATCCGCGGCTCCGACGTGGACGCCGCGCTGCACTATCTGGCCCGCATGATCGAGGCCGGAGAGGACCCCCGCTTCATCGCCCGGCGCCTGATGATCTCCGCCAGCGAGGACATCGGCCTCGCCGATCCCAACGCCCTGCCCATCGCGGTCGCCGCAGCTCAGGCCGTCGCCATGATCGGCTTCCCGGAGGCCGCCCTCACTCTCAGCCACGCCACCATCGCTCTGGCCCTCGCCCCCAAGTCCAACGCGGCGACCACGGCGATCGGCGCCGCCCTGGAGGACGTGCGCAAGGGCCTGGCCGGGCCGGTGCCGGCCCACCTGCGGGACAGCCACTACCGCGGCGCGACCAAGCTCGGCCACGGCAAGGGGTACGTCTACCCGCACGACCTGCCCGAGGGCATCGCCGAGCAGCAGTACGCCCCGGACGCCCTCAAGGACCGGGAGTACTACCAGCCCACCCGGCACGGCGCCGAGGCCCGCTACGCGGACGCCGTGGAGTGGACCAGGAAGCACCTGGGGCGCAAGCGGTCCTGAGGACCCTGTAAACTTTGCCGGAGTGCTGCGTCCTGTGCTGTCAGAGCGGGACAGTCAGCCGGAGCCCGATCCCGGCGGGATCGGTTCCAGGAGCGTCGCGCACCGGCGAACGGTGTCGCGGGCAGCCCACCACCACCCGGAGCTCCGGGAACGGTCGGTGGGCCACTCGCGTGCTGCACGTATGTGCCCAGACCAGGGGAGCGGCTGCCCGGCAGGTCCCTCGCGGACCCGCAGGGATTCCCCGGCTGCGGATGCGACCTCCCAGCAGACCTGACAAGCCGACACTAGGAAATGAGTAACAGTGGCGAACCAGTCCCGCCCCAAGGTCAAGAAGTCGCGTGCCCTCGGCATCGCGCTGACCCCGAAGGCCGTCAAGTACTTCGAGGCCCGTCCGTACCCGCCCGGTGAGCACGGCCGTGGGCGCAAGCAGAACTCGGACTACAAGGTCCGTCTGCTGGAGAAGCAGCGTCTGCGCGCGCAGTACGACATCTCCGAGCGCCAGCTGGTCCGCGCCTACGAGCGTGCCGTCAAGGTGCAGGGCAAGACCGGTGAGGCCCTGATCGTGGAGCTGGAGAAGCGCCTCGACGCGCTGGTCCTGCGCTCGGGCATCGCCCGCACGATCTACCAGGCCCGCCAGATGGTCACGCACGGCCACATCCAGGTCAACGGCAAGAAGGTCGACAAGCCCTCCTTCCGTGTCCGCCCGGACGACGTCGTGCAGGTCCGTGACCGCTCCAAGGACAAGACGCTCTTCCAGATCGCCCGCGAGGGTGGCTTCGCCCCCGAGGGCGAGACCCCGCGCTACCTCCAGGTGAACCTCAAGGCCCTGGCGTTCCGCCTGGACCGCGAGCCGAACCGCAAGGAGATCCCGGTGGTCTGCGACGAGCAGCTCGTCGTCGAGTACTACGCCCGCTGACCCCAGCAGGCAAGCGGTACCTCGGCCCGCCGCTTCTCCGCCCTTCCGGGCGGGGGAGCGACGGGTCTTCCCTTTCCGGGCCACCCGGCCCGGCTCGGACCCGGGGGGGTCCGCCCGGCTTCCGGGCCAGGTCGGCGGCGGTGATCTCGTCGGCGAGGACGAGGGAGCCGAGGGGCGCCCGCGGGG
>NZ_BAAAIZ010000055.1:17453-38500 GCF_039526425.1 Streptomyces thermospinosisporus | reverse complement strand
GGTCACTGACCGCCTACGATCACTGACCGCAACGACACCCCTTGGACTCATTCATCTAGATCCCCCACAGGAGGCATCCCATGGCCAAGAACAAGAACCGTGACCGTAAGCAGGCCCACAACCAGCGTGCCCAGCAGGCGCAGCAGCCGACCGCGATCGAGACCCCGGACGAGCAGCGCACCTCGCAGGCGGCTCCCGACGAGATCGCGAGCAAGGGCCGGCAGAAGCGCTTCGGCCACAACTGACATCCGCACATCGGGCTGTTGAGGCCCGGGCACAGCACGAGGGGCGCCCCCGGTTCCGGGAGCGCCCCTCTCGCACGGCGGGCCCGTCCGCTCAGCCGGCCAGGCAGGACGGCCCGAGGAAGGCCTTGAGGTCGCCGAAGAGGGCCGGGTCGGGCTTGACCCGGTGCCGGTCCAGCCGCAGCACCGTCGTCTTCCGCGGCCCCTGGAGCTTGATCCGCACCTCGCTGTCGCCCTTGTGATGGCTGAGGATCTCGCCGAGGCGGCTGACCATCGGCGGGGTCACCCGGGCCGCCGGGATGGTGAGCACCACCGGCGCATTGGTCCCCGCGCTGGACAGGTCGGGGACCATCAGCTCCATCGCCACCAGCCGCGGCACGTCCTCCCGCTTGTCCAGACGGCCCTTGACGAAGACCACCGCGTCCTCGACGAGTTGCGTGGACACCAGCTGGTACGTCGCCGGGAAGAACATGCACTCGATGGAGCCCGCGAGGTCCTCCACCGTGGCGATCGCCCAGGCGTTGCCCTGCTTGGTCATCTTGCGCTGCAGGCCGGAGATGATGCCGCCGATGGTGACCACCGCGCCGTCGCCGAAGTCACCGCCGGTGAGCTGGGAGATGCCCGCGTCGGCCTTGTCGGCCAGCACGTGCTCCAGGCCGAACAGCGGGTGGTCGGAGACGTACAGGCCGAGCATCTCCCGCTCCTGGGCGAGCAGGTAGGCCTTGTCCCACTCCTCGTCGGTGAAGGTGACGTCCAGGCCGAAGCCCGGTTCGTCGCTCTGCTCCTCGCCCATGCCGCCGAAGAGGTCGAACTGCCCCTCGGCCTCCTTGCGCTTGACCGCGACCACGTTGTCGATCATCGGCTCGTACTGGGCCATCAGCCCCTTGCGGGTGTGGCCCAGGGAGTCGAAGGCGCCGGCCTTGATCAGCGACTCGGTGGTGCGCTTGTTGCAGACGACCGCGTCGACCTTGTCGAGGTAGTCCGGGAAGGAGGTGTACTTCCCCTTGGCCTTGCGGCACTTGATGATCGACTCCACCACGTTGGTGCCGACGTTGCGCACCGCGGACAGGCCGAAGAGGATCACGTCGTCGCCCTGGGCGGCGAAATTCGCCTCGGACTCGTTGACGTTCGGCGGGAGCACCTTGATGCCCATGCGGCGGCACTCGTTGAGGTAGACGGCCGACTTGTCCTTGTCGTCCTTCACCGAGGTGAGCAGCGCCGCCATGTACTCGGCGGGGTGGTTCGCCTTGAGGTAGGCCGTCCAGTAGGAGACCAGTCCGTACGCGGCGGAGTGCGCCTTGTTGAAGGCGTAGCCGGCGAACGGCACCAGCACGTCCCACAGCGCCTGGATGGCCTCGTCGCTGTAGCCGTTCTTGCGGGCGCCGGCCTGGAAGATGACGAAGTTCTTCTCCAGCTCCTCCGGCTTCTTCTTGCCCATGACGCGGCGGAGGATGTCGGCCTCGCCGAGCGAGTAGCCGGCGATGATCTGGGCGGCCTTCTGCACCTGCTCCTGATAGACGATCAGGCCGTAGGTGACGTCCAGGACCTCCTTGAGCGGCTCCTCCAGCTCGGGGTGGATCGGGGTGATCTCCTGCTGGCCGTTCTTGCGCAGCGCGTAGTTGGTGTGCGAGTTCATGCCCATCGGGCCCGGCCGGTACAGGGCCGAGACGGCGGAGATGTCCTCGAAGTTGTCCGGCTTCATCAGCCGGAGCAGGGAGCGCATCGGGCCGCCGTCGAACTGGAACACGCCGAGGGTGTCGCCACGCTGGAGCAGCTCGAAGGTCTTGGGGTCGTCGAGCGGGAGGCTCAGGAGATCGATGTCGATCCCCTTGTTGGCCTTCACCATCTTGACGGCGTCGTCCATGATCGTGAGGTTGCGCAGGCCCAGGAAGTCCATCTTGAGCAGGCCGAGCGCCTCACAGCTCGGGTAGTCCCACTGCGTGATGGTCACGCCGTCGGTGTGCCTCACCCAGACCGGGACGTGCTCGGTGATGGTCTCGCTGGACATGATCACGCCGGCCGCGTGCACGCCCATCTGCCGGACCAGGCCCTCCACACCGCGGGCGGTGTCGATCACCTTCTTCACGTCCGGCTCGTTCTCGTACATCGCCCGGACCTCGGCCGCCTCCGAGTAGCGGGGGTGGCTGGGATCGGTGATGCCGGACAGCGGGATGCCCTTGCCGAGGACGTCGGCGGGCATGGCCTTGGTGATGCGGTCGCCCATCGCGTACGGGTAGCCCAGCACGCGGGCGGCGTCCTTGATGGCGTTCTTGGCCTTGATGGTGCCGTAGGTGCCGATCATGGCGACCTTGTCGGCGCCGTACTTCTCGGTCACGTACCGGATGACCTCGACGCGCCGGCGCTCGTCGAAGTCGATGTCGACATCCGGCATGGAGATGCGCTCGGGGTTGAGGAAGCGCTCGAAGATCAGGCCGTGCGGGATGGGGTCGAGGTCGGTGATGCCGAGGGCGTAGGCGACGATCGAGCCGGCCGCCGAGCCGCGGCCGGGGCCGACCGCGATGCCCTGCTTCTTGGCCCACATGATGAAGTCGGCAACCACGAGGAAGTAGCCCGGGAAGCCCATCGAGATGATGGTGTCCATCTCGTACTCGACCTGCTTCATGCGGTCTTCCGGGATGCCGTCCGGGTAGCGGCGGTGCATGCCGCGCATGACTTCCTCGCGGAACCAGCTGACCTCGGTGTAGCCCTCCGGGATGTCGAACTTGGGCATCAGGTCGCGCTTTTCGAACATGCCCGTGGTGTCGACCATCTCGGCGATCAGGGCGGTGTTGGCGCAGCCCTGCTGCCAGGCGTCCGAGGAGTCGATGGCGTACATCTCCTCGGTGGACTTCAGGTAGTAGCCGGTGCCGTCGAACTTGAAGCGGTCCGGGTCGGAGAGGTTCTTGCCGGTCTGGATGCACAGCAGCGCGTCGTGGGCGCTGGCCTCGTGCGCGTAGGTGTAGTGCGAGTCGTTGGTCACCAGGGGCGGGATGCCCAGCTTCCGGCCGATCTCCAGCAGGCCGTCGCGGACCCGGTGCTCGATCTCGATGCCGTGGTCCATCAGCTCCAGGAAGTAGCGGTCCTTGCCGAAGATGTCCTGGTAGTCGGCGGCGGCCTTGAGCGCCTCGTCGAAGTGGCCGAGGCGCAGCCGGGTCTGGATCTCGCCGGAGGGGCAGCCGGTGGAGGCGACGATGCCCTCGGACCACTTGGCGATGGTCTCCTTGTCCATCCGGGGCCACTTCTGCAGCCAGCCCTCGGCGTAGGCGTCGGAGGAGAGGCGGAAGAGGTTGTGCAGACCGGTCTTGTTCACCGCCCACATCGTCTTGTGGGTGTAGCCACCGGAACCGGAGACGTCGTCGCGCTTCTGGTGCGGCTGACCCCAGAGGATCTTGCGCTTGTTGCGCCGCGACTCGGGGGCGACATAGGCCTCGATCCCGATGATCGGGGTGATTCCGGCCTTCTGCGCGGAGTGGAAGAAGTCGTACGCCCCGTGCAGGTTGCCGTGGTCGGACATGGCGATGTGCGTCATGCCCATCTCGTTGCAGGCGTTGAACATGTCCTTCAGCCGCGCGGCACCGTCCAGCAGCGAGTACTGGGTGTGGACGTGCAGGTGCGTGAACGGCGGCTTTGACACGGTGCGGCCTCCAAGGAGAACAGCTGGTGACGGACAGGCGGCGAGTCTTCTGGTCAGCGTCGAAGTCTATGCCCCGGCACTGACACGCGCGGCCCTTCCACGCGTACCTTCGGGCGGGGGTCACGGGCACTCCCGGGCAGCGTCACACGTTGGACACCGGGATGGCCCGGCCCGGCCGTCCGACCACCCGTCCCGCACCAGGAGGCACTCCGCGATGTCGGTCCCGCAGCTCAACGACGAGCACCGCGGTGAGGAGATCCTCGCCGTCCTCGACACCGCCTTCGGCGAGCTCCTCGCCGCCGACCCGGCCGCGTTCCGCGTGAAGTTCCGGAAGATGGCGGCCTCGGCCTTCGCCTTCTACCGGGGGACGGCGTGCCTCTTCTACCACGACCTGCAGGCGGAGAAGCGCTCCGGACCGTACCTGGACGAGCGCACCTCGCGGGTGTGGATCCACGGCGATCTGCACGCGGAGAACTTCGGCACCTACATGGACTCCAACGGCCGCCTGGTCTTCAACGTCAACGACTTCGACGAGGCCTACGTCGGTCCCTTCACCTGGGACCTGAAGCGGTTCGCCGCCTCCGTGGCGCTGATCGGCTACGCCAAGGCGCTCAGCGACGAGCAGATCACCGAGCTGGTGGAGATCTACGCGGCCGCCTACCGCGAGCGCATCCACGCGCTGGCGACGGGCGCCAAGAGCGACGAGGTGCCGCCCTTCACGCTGGACACCGCGCAGGGTCCGCTCCTTGACGCGCTGCGTGACGCGCGCTCGCTGACCCGGTTCGGGCTGCTGGACTCCATGACCGAGATCCGGGACTTCGAGCGCCGCTTCGCCCCCGGCGGCGGCGCGGTCGAGCTGGACGCGGCCACCCGCTACAAGGTGCTCGCCGCCTTCGACGGCTATCTGGAGACGCTGCCGGACGCCTCGCTGGCCCGCCCGGACTCCTACCGCGTCAAGGACGTGGTGGGACGCCGCGGCATCGGCATCGGCTCGGCCGGGCTGCCGTCGTACAACATCCTGCTCGAGGGGCACAGCGACGCCCTGGAGAACGATGTGGTCATCTACATCAAGCAGGCCCAGACACCGGCGGTTTCGCGCCATATCACGGACCCGGCGATCCGGGAGTACTTCCAGCACGAGGGGCACCGCACGGTGATCTCCCAGCGCGCCCTGCAGGCGCACGCCGACCCCTGGCTGGGCTGGACCGAGCTGGACGGCGCGGGGCAGCTGGTGGCCGAGGTCTCGCCGTACGCGGTGGACCTGGACTGGAGCGACATCGACGAGCCGGAGGAGATCGCGCAGGTGGTGGCCGACCTCGGCCGGGCCACGGCGGCGATGCACGCGGCGGCGGACGACACCTCGGGCGAGTCGCTGGTGCCGTTCTCCACGGAGCGGGCCATCGACGCGGCGATCGCCGCTGACGAGGAGGGGCTGGCGCCGCTGCTGGTCGACTTCGCGCACACCTACGGCGCGCGGGCCCGCGCCGACCACCAGATCTTCCTGGACCTGTTCCGCAACGGCCGGATCCCGGGCCTGTGAGCCGGCGCCGGGCCGCCCGCCGCTCAGGCCCGTTCCCCGGCCCCCTTCCTCTGGCCCTTGGCTGACCCTTTAGCGCTCCCTTACCGGAGCGCATGACACACTTTCCCCGCCATGGACATATCCGGAACCCAGCTCAGAGCCGTCCGCGCGGCGCTGTTCACGGCCGTGGTCGTGACGCTCAGCACCGCGTCGCACGTGCTGCTGTCCGGGGCTCCGCTGCCGCTGAACACGGTGGCCGCGATCGCCGGGGCGGTGTTCGTCCTGGCGTTCGCCCTGGCCGGCCGTGAGCGGTCCTTCGGGCACATCGCCGCGCTGCTGATCCCGCTGGAGCTGGCCGCCGACACGGTCTTCACCACCGGCCAGCACGTCTGCTACGGCCGGGCGGGCGGGCCGGTCGCCGGCCCGCTGCGCGAGGTCGGCTTCGACGTGCTGTGCGGCGACGGCACGAGTGTGGGGGCGCCGCTGGCCCGGGTGACGGGCCCGGCGGGCGGCGGTGACCGGCTGCCGGCCCTGCTGGCGCAGGCCGACCCGGGCACCGCCTGGCTGCTGCTCGGCGCGCACATCGGGGTCGGCCTGGTGGCGGCGGCCTGGCTGCGCCGCGGCGAGCGGGCGCTGGGGCAGCTGCTGCGGGCGGTGGCGGCGACGACCTTCCGTCCGCTGCTCCTCGCGGTGGCGGTGATCACGGCGCACCGCGCGCCCCGCATCCGCCGCCCCTCCCGCCCGACGGCCCCCACCCCAGCGATCCGCCTGCTGCTCCTCTCGCACTCCCCGGGACGCAGGGGACCCCCGTGCCCGGTCACGTCCGCGTGACCTGAACCGAGCACGACAGTCCCTGCACACATCCCGCACCCCCGTGTGGTGCGTTCCGTTGGAGCAGAACACTTATGAGCAAGCGAAACAGCCACGCAGCCAAGACCGCCGCCCGCGAACGCCTCCGCGCCGAACGCGAACGCCAGGCCAAGAAGGCCAAGCTGAGGCGGCAGATCATCGTCGCCTGTTCCATCGTCGGCGTCCTCGCCGCGGCCGGCGGCATCGGCTACGCCCTCGTCCAGGCCAACAAGCCCTCGGGCTGGGACAAGGCCGCCAAGGCCAAGGTGGTCGCCCCCGCCAACACCTCGGGCAAGAACGGCACCACCGTCACCATCGGCGAGTCCAAGACCGACAACGTGGTCCACCTCTACGAGGACCCGCGCTGCCCGGGCTGCGCGGCCTTCGAACAGAACGTCGGCGAGGCCGTCAACAAGGGCATGAAGGACGGCGACTACAAGCTCACCTTCACCGTCGGCACCTTCCTGGACGACCGGCTGACCGGCGAGGGATCCAAGAACGCCCTCAGTGCTCTCGGTGCCGCGCTGAACGTGAGCACCGACGCCTTCCTCGACTACAAGGCGGCGCTCTACTCGGCCGAGTACCACCCCGAGGAGACCGAGGACGAGTTCGCCAAGGACGACTACCTGCTCAAGGTGGCCGACACGGTGGACGCCCTGAAGGGCAACAAGGAGTTCCAGAACGCCGTGAAGAAGGGCACCTACGACGCCTGGGCGCTGAAGATGAGCGACTCCTTCGACAAGACCAAGGACGTCAAGTCGACCCCGACCATCAAGATCAACGGCAAGGTGATCGAGACCCCGGGCACGCCCGCCGAGTGGCAGAAGGCCCTCAAGGACGCGGGCGTCACCAAGTGACCCCCGGATGACCTAGGCCGAATCACTGTCAAAGAGCGGACGAATTCCGGCGAGTTCGTCCGCTCTTGCATGTACCTGCCAGTAGCCTGATCGGCTGTGACCAGTCGATACAGATCATCCAAGAGCTCTGTTTCCGCCACTGCGGACGTCAAGTCCCTCTCTCCGCGCCGCCGTTCGGTCGTCAAGGCTGCCGCCGCCACCGCGGTGCTGGCCGGGCCGCTGGCCGCCGCGCTGCCCGCCCGCGCCGCCGCTCAGGCGCCCGCCTTCCTGCACGGTGTCGCCTCCGGCGATCCGCTGCCGGACGGCATCCTGCTGTGGACGCGGGTGACGCCGGTGCCCGAGGCGACGCCGGGCTCGGGGACCGGCCCGGACACCGAGGTGAGCTGGACCGTCGCCCGGGACAAGGCGTTCACCGACATCGTCGCGAAGGGTGCCACCCTCGCCACCGCCGCCTCCGACCACACCGTCAAGGCGGACATACGCGGCCTCAAGCCGGCCACCGAGTACTGGTTCCGCTTCTCGGCCGGCGGCACCGACTCCCCCGTCGGCCGGACCCGCACCGCCCCGGCCCCCGACGCCGCCGTCGGCGGGCTGCGCTTCGGCGTCGTCTCCTGCGCCAACTGGGAGGCCGGCCACTTCGCCGCGTACCGCCACCTCGCCGCCCGCACCGACCTGGACGCCTGGCTGCATCTGGGCGACTACATCTACGAGTACGCCAGCGGCGGCTACGGCACCCGCGGCACCGTCGTCCGCCCGCACTCCCCGGCCCACGAGATCCTCACCCTCGCCGACTACCGCCTGCGGCACGGCACCTACAAGACGGACCCCGACCTCCAGGCCCTGCACGCCAAGGCCCCGGTCATCGCGATGTGGGACGACCACGAGTTCGCCAACGACACCTGGTCGGGCGGCGCCGAGAACCACACCGAGGGCGCCGAGGGAGCCTGGGCCGCCCGCCAGGCCGCCGCCAAGCAGGCCTACTTCGAGTGGATGCCGGTGCGCCCCGCGATCGAGGGCACCACCTACCGCCGTCTGCGCTTCGGCAAGCTCGCCGACCTCTCCCTGCTGGATCTGCGCTCGTTCCGCTCCCAGCAGGTCTCCCTCGGCAAGGGCGAGGTCGACGACCCGGACCGCACCATCACCGGCCGCGCCCAGCTCGACTGGCTCAAGGCGGGCCTGTCCGCCTCCGACGCCACCTGGCGGCTGGTCGGGACCTCGGTGATGATCTCGCCGTTCGCCATCGGCTCGCTCCCCGCGAGCCTGCTCAAGCCGCTCGCCAAGCTGCTCGGCCTGCCCCAGGAGGGCATCGCCTTCAACACCGACCAGTGGGACGGCTACACCGACGACCGCCGCGAACTCCTCGCGCATCTGCGCGGCAACGCCATCCGCAACACCGTCTTCCTCACCGGCGACATCCACATGGCGTGGGCCAACGACGTACCCGTCAACGCCGGTACGTACCCGCTGTCCGCCTCGGCCGCCACGGAGTTCGTCGTCACCTCGGTCACCTCCGACAACCTCGACGACATCCTGAAGGTGAGCGAGGGCACGGTCTCCTCGGTCGCCGCCCCGCTGATCAAGGCGGCCAACCGGCATGTGCACTGGGTCGACACCGACCGCCACGGCTACGGCGTGCTGGACATCACCGCCGAGCGGGCGCAGATGGACTACTACGTGCTCTCCGCCCGCACCCCGGACGCCACCGCCGCCTGGGCCCGCTCCTACCGCACCCGCAGCGGCACCCAGAAGGTGGAGCGCAGCTACGACCCGGTCTGATCCGGATCAACGGGCCGGGTCAGCGGTTCCGGGTCGGGTCCAGACCGACAGGTCCTGGTCAGTCCAGAGAGTCGAGGAAGCCGAGTGCCACCCGCCAGGTGGCCTCGGCGGCCTCCTCGTCCCAGTCCGGCAGGCCGGGGTCGGTGTAGAGGTGGCCGGCCCCGGCGTACCGGTACACCTCGACGTCCGCCCCCGTCCTGCGCATCTGCAGATACCAGGCGCTCAGCCAGTCGTCGGTCTCGAACGGGTCCGGCTCGGCGACATGCAGCTGCACCGGCAGCTCGTCCACCGAGGCGTTCGGCGCGATGTCCGAGGTGCCGTGCAGAAGCAGCAGGCCCCGCGCCTTGTCGTCGCCGAGGGCCAGCGTCTGCGCGATCGAGGCGCCGAGCGAGAAGCCCGCGTACACCAGCCCGCGCTCCGAGTAGGGCGCGGCGGCCAGCACGGCCCGCTTCAGCAGCTCGTCCTTGCCCACCTCGTCCTTGTACTCCATGCCCTCCTCGACGGTGTCGAACGTGCGGCCCTCGAAGAGGTCGGGCGTCCACACCTCGTGTCCGGCCGCGCGCAGCCGGTCGGCGGCCTCCCGCACCGCGGGCCGGAGACCGTAGGTCGAGTGAAAGAGCATGATGTTCATGCCGACCATGGTGCCAGCCGGAGGCGACCGCGCCGGACCGCGGCCGTACCCGCGACGCCATGGAAGTCACATGTTCATACCGCTGTGGTCCGGTTAGGTTCGCAGGCATGGATGACGTGCTTCGCCCGCTGATCGTGGTCGGCGGCTCGGTCGTGCTCACGCTGCTGCTCGGCTGGGCCACCGACAGGCTGCTGCGCAAGGCCGACCAACGGCACCCGGAGACCCCGCTGTGGGGGCTGCTCCGCCGCGGCCGCGTCCCCTACCAGCTGCTGCTGTGCGCTGCCCTGCTCAGAGGGTCGTACGTCGAGGCCCGGGTGCTCCCCGAGCACCAGGTCGGCATCGGCCGGACCCTGACCCTGGTCCTGATCGGCTCGGCCGCCTGGCTGGTCATCCGCATCGCCGCGGCCGTGGTCGAGACCTCCTACACCCGCTACGCCAGCGCCCACGCCCAGCGCGACCCGGCGCGGGTCCGCCGGGTGCGCACCCAGGTGACGCTGATCCGGCGGGTGGTCTCGGCGATCGTCGGGGTCGTCGCCGTGGCCGCGATGCTGCTGACCTTCCCCGCGATGCGCGCCGCCGGTGCCTCGCTGCTCGCCTCGGCCGGCATCCTCGGCATCGTCGCCGGTGTCGCCGCGCAGTCGACGCTGGGCAACATGTTCGCCGGCCTGCAGATCGCCTTCGGCGACATGGTGCGCATCGGCGACACGGTGGTGGTGGACGGTGAGTGGGGCACCGTCGAGGAGATCACCCTCACCTTCCTGACCGTGCGCACCTGGGACGAGCGCCGGATCACCATGCCGGTGTCGTACTTCACGTCCAAGCCGTTCGAGAACTGGTCGCGCGGCACCCCGCAGATGACCGGCACCGTCTTCTGGCACCTGGACCACACCGCCCCGCTGGACGCGATGCGCGAGCGGCTCCGCGACATCCTGCGCGAGTGCCCCGCCTGGGACGGCCGCGCCTACAACCTGACCGTGACCGACACCACGCCCAGCACCATGGAGGTGCGGGCCCTGGTGACGGCGAAGGACGCGGACGACATCTGGACGGTGCGGGTCACCGTCCGCGAGCAGATGATCCGCTGGCTGGCCGAGGAGCACCCGTACGCCCTGCCCCGCATCAGCACGGCGGAGGCGGTCCCGCGCCCCGCGCTGGACCGCCGGCGCTCCGCCTCGATCTCCGCCCCGGCCGGGATATCCGCGGCGCGGAACACCCAGGGGCCGCCGTCCGACGGGTGAACCGGGGGGCGCCCGGCTCAGTGTCCGCGCTCGGCTCCGCCGTTGACCTGGATGATCTGCGAGGTGATGTGCCCGGCGCCCGGTGAGGCCAGCCAGTGCAGCGTGGAGGCGATGTCACCGGGGGTGCCGGCCCGCTTGTCCAGGGTCTCGGCGATCAGCCGTGCCCGCCGCTCCTCGTCCATGCCGTCGCCGAAGAACGCGGTGTCCTCCACATAGCCGGGCGCGACGACGTTCACGGTGATGCCGTGCGGGCCCAGCTCCCGGGCCAGGGCGTGGGCGTACGGGTGCAGCCCCGCCTTGGCGGCGGCGTAGGCCACCTGGCCGGAACCGCGGTAGGCGGCGATGGAGCTGAGGAACAGCACCCGGCCGCCCGGCTCGGCGAGCCGGTGCTTGAGGGCCTCGGTGAGCAGGACGGCGGTCAGCACATTGAGCCGGAAGTTGACCGTCCAGTGCCGGGCGACGGCATCCAGCGGGTCGTCGCCCCCGACCGGGGGTTCGAGCAGCCCGTTGCCTCCGGCACTGTGGATCAGCACATCCACAGCGCCGAATTCCCGGCCCACGAATCCGGCGACCGAGCGGACCGCCTCGGGGTCCGCGAGATCCGCGGCGAAGGTCAGCGCCCCGGGCACCCCGGCCCGCTCCAGCACCTCCCGCCGGCGCCCGATCAGCAGCACCTGGTCCCCGTCGGCGGCGAACATCCGGGCGGCGGCCAGCCCGATCCCGGTGCCGCCACCACTGATCACAACGTTCCGAGTCATGAGGGCACCCTACGAAGCACGGGCCCCCGAAGGCGTCAGGCCGCGAAGGAAACGCACACCGCGCCGGGAAAAGCCCTGGTGCGGGTGCCGCAGCCCGGGGCCGGCGTCAGCGCAGGCTGCGGACGTCCAGGTGCCGCAGCACCCGGTCCACCACCTCGGGGACCGCCCCCGGCTCGCTCCGCGCCGCCAGCACCTCGTGCCGGGCGGCGCTGAGCATCTCGCTCTCGATCCGGCGCAGCCGCTTCAGCCGCTTCGCCCGCTGCCGGTGCGCCTCGCGCCGCTCGTCCTCCGCCATCTCCGGGCTGATCCGCACCGCGATGTCGAAGGCCCGCCGCATCATCTGCTCCGCCAGGTCCTCGGGCAGCCCCTCCTCCTTCTCGATCTCCCGCAGCCTGTGCTTGGCCGCGTCGGCCGCCCGCACCGCCAGCTCGTGCTCCATCCGCTGCTCATGCTCGGTGTCGGCCTGCACCCGCAGCCGTCTGACCAGCCACGGCAGCGTCAGCCCCTGGAGCAGCAGCGTGGTCATGATCACACCGAACGCGATGAAGATGATCTCGCCCCGGGCCGGGAAGGCCTCCCCCGCGTCCGTCTCCAGCGGGATCGCCAGGGCCAGCGCGACCGAGGCCACGCCCCGCATCCCCGCCCACCACATGACCACGGTCTCCCGCCAGCTGACCGGGATCTCCTCGTCGACATCGCGTGCCGCGTGCAGCCGCTGCGCCAGCCAGGTCGCCGGCAGCAGCCACAGCAGCCGCACCATGATCACCACGCCCACGACCGCGCCCGCCCAGCCGAGCAGCTCGCCCCACCGGCCCGAGGCGGTGTTGACCACGTTGTGCAGCTCCAGCCCGACCAGCCCGAACGCCACGCCCGTGACCAGCGTGTCCACGATGTCCCAGAAGGTGTGCCCGGCCAGCCGGGTCATCACGTCGTCGGCGTCGGTGGCGTACTCCACCAGGAACAGCGCGGTGGTGAGCACCGCCAGCACCCCGGAGCCGTGCAGCTCCTCGGCGAGGACGTAGGAGGCGTAGGGGACGAGCAGGCTCAGCCCGATCTGCAGGGTGGGATCGTCCAGCAGGTCCATGAGCTTGTTGGCGCCCCAGCCCAGCGCGAGCCCGATCACGACGGCGACGACGGCCGAGAGCACCAGGTCGAGCCCGGCCTCCCAGACGGAGAACGTCCCGGTCACGGCGGCGGCGATCGCCACGTGGTACAGCACGATCGCCGTGACGTCGTTGAACAGCCCCTCGCCCTCGAGGATCGACACCAGGCGGCGCGGCAGCCCCAGCTTCCCGGCGACCGCGGTGGCCGCCACGGGGTCGGGCGGCGCGACCAGCGCGCCGAGCGCCGCGGCGGCGGCCAGCGGCAGGCCGGGCACGATCGCGTGGGCGACGGTGGCCACGCACATCATGGTGACCAGGACCAGGGCCACCGCCAGCAGCAGGATGGGTTTGATGTTGGCCGCGAACTGCCGCCAGGAGGTGCGGCGCACGGCCGCGTAGAGCAGGGGCGGCAGGATCAGCGGGAGGATCAGGTCCGGGGGGATGTCGACGTTCGGGACGAACGGCAGCAGAGCCATGACGATCCCGAGGACCGTCATCAGCACCGGGGCGGGCAGCCCCAGCCGGTCTCCGACCGGGACGCTCACCAGGGCCCCCACCAACAGGGCGAACAGCAGGGCCAACTGATCCACGGTCAGCGCTCCGGGAGGTCGGTGATCGGACAGCCGGCTTCCAGCCTGCCACGACCGGGCGCTCACCAGGCTGTTCGCGCGCTCCCGCTACAACACGCGCCGCGTGGCTTTGCTGCAGCGCGCGCCGCATGGTCCTGTTACAGCGCGCCGCATCACCAGATCACCAGGGCGCTGCTACAGCACGCGCCGCATGGCCCGGTGCGGCATGCCCGCGTCCTCGAACTCCGGCCCGTACGCCACGTACCCGAGCCGCTCGTAGAAGCCGAGGGCGTGGGTCTGGGCGTGCAGGTCGACGGCCGTGAGACCGCGCTCGCGGGCCAGGTCCTCGATGGCGCGCACCAGCGCCGCACCGACGCCGAGCCCGCGGGCCTCCCGCAGCACCGCCAGCCGCCCGAGGGCGCCCACGGAGGCGTCCCCGCCGTTCTTCGCGGCGGCGGCCTCGCCGTGCAGCAGCCGGCCGGTGCCGAGCGGGGTGCCGTCCTCCCGGACGGCGAGCACATGCACGGCCCCGGCGTCGTAGGCGTCGTACTCGATGTCCTCGGGGACGCCCTGCTCGGCGACGAAGACCTCCTTGCGCACCGCGAAGCACGCCTCGCGGTCGGCGCTGTCCCGGGCCTCGCGGACGACGTAGGAGACGGTCATGCCCAGGTCTCCTCGCGGACCTGGTCCAGCGCCCGCTGCAGGTCCTCGGGGTAGTCGCAGGAGAACTCGACCCACTGGCCGTCGCCGGGGTGCTCGAAGCCGAGCCGCACCGCGTGCAGCCACTGGCGGGTCAGGCGCAGCCGCTTGGCGAGCGTGGGGTCCGCGCCGTAGGTGAGGTCGCCGACGCAGGGGTGCCGGTGGGCGGCCATGTGGACGCGGATCTGGTGGGTGCGGCCGGTCTCCAGCTTGACGTCCAGCAGGGAGGCGGCGCGAAAGGCCTCGATCAGGTCGTAGTGGGTGACGGACGGCTTGCCGTCGGCGGTGACCGCCCACTTGTAGTCGTGGTGCGGGTGCCGGCCGATGGGGGCGTCGATGGTGCCGCTGGTCGGGTCGGGGTGGCCCTGGACCAGCGTGTGGTAGCGCTTGTCGACCGTGCGCTCCTTGAACTGGCGCTTCAGCGAGGTGTACGCCCGCTCCGACTTGGCGACGACCATCAGGCCCGAGGTGCCGACGTCGAGGCGGTGCACGATGCCCTGGCGCTCGGCGGCGCCGGAGGTCGAGATGCGGAACCCGGCGGCGGCGAGACCGCCGATCACGGTCGGGCCGGTCCAGCCGGGCGAGGGGTGCGCGGCGACCCCGACGGGCTTGACGATCACCACCACGTGCTCGTCGTCGTGCACGATCTCCATGCCCTCGACCGGCTCGGCGACCACCCGCACCGGCGCGGGCGGGGCGGGCATCTCCACCTCGAGCCAGGCACCGCCGCTGACCCGCTCGGACTTGCCGACCACCGATCCGTCGACCGTGACCTTCCCCGCCGCGGCCAGCTCGGCCGCCTTGGTGCGGGAGAAGCCGAACATGCGGGAGATGGCGGCGTCGACACGCTCGCCCTCCAGGCCGTCGGGCACGGGCAGGGTACGGATCTCGGGAATCGTGCTCACCCGTCGAGTATGCCGGACGGCCGGGGCACTCCCGTACGAGAGCCCTCGTGACTTCAGTCCTTGTGGCCTCAGTCCTTGTGGACGGTGCCGTCGGGGTCGAGGCCGCGGAAGGACAGCAGGACGATCAGGATGCCGCCGCACACGATCGCCGAGTCCGCCAGGTTGAACACCGCGAAGTGCTTGGGCGCGATGAAGTCGACCACCGCGCCCTTGAAGACGCCCGGCGAACGGAAGATCCGGTCGGTGAGGTTGCCGAGGGCGCCGCCGAGGAGGAGTCCGAGGGCGATCGCCCAGGGCAGGCTGTACAGCTTGCGGGCGAGCCGGACGATCACCACGATCACGGTGGCCGCGATCACCGTGAAGATCACGGTGAAGGCCTCGCCGAAGCCGAAGGCGGCGCCGGCGTTGCGGATCGCCTCGAAGCGCAGCCAGTCCCCGATGATCTCGATGGGCTCGTGGTGCTCCAGCTTGGCGACCACGATCATCTTGCTGATCAGGTCGAGGGCGTAGGCGAAGGCGGCGACGGCGAACAGCACGGCGATCCGCCGCTTGCCGCGGGGGCGCCCGTTCTGCTCCGCCGTCTCCCCGGCACCGGACTCACCGGCCGGGGCCGTCGCGCCGTGCGCGCCGGCCCCGCGGGTGTCGGTCTCGTGGGCATCGGTCTCGTGGGCATCGGCCGCCCGCTCCTGCCCGTCCCGGTCCGCGTCCGGGGTGTCCGGCGTACCGATGATGCGCTCCGCCTCTGCCACGTGAGTCCCTCAGCCCTAGGTCCTTGACTGAGGACGAGGGTACGTCACGCCGGCTGGTCAGTATCGGCGCTCCTGCTTCTGCTTGCACTCCACGCACAGGGTGGCCCTGGGGAAGGCCTGCATGCGGGCCTTGCCGATGGGGTTCCCGCAGTTCTCGCACAGTCCGTAGGTGCCGGCGTCCAGGCGCTGCAGGGCGCGCTCGGACTGGGTGAGCATCTCGCGTGCGTTGGCGGTGAGCGCCAGCTCGTGCTCGCGGGTGATGTTCTTGGTTCCGGTGTCGGCCTGGTCGTCGCCGGCGCCGTCGCCGGAGTCCCGCATGAGGCCGGCCAGCGACTGCTCGGCCGAGCTGATCTCCTCGCGCAGCCGCAGCACCTCGGCCATCAGCTCGGCCCGGGCCTCCTCGACCTCCTCCGGCGTCCAGGGGTCCTCGCCCGGGCGCACCGCGAGCTCGCCGGGCTCCGCCGCGGCGAGCCGTGCCTTGGGTACGGCGGTCGTCTTCGCCGCCGTGGCCGTGCCAGGAGTCTTCTTCGCACCCACCGTCGTCGCTCCCGTCTGCGGTGCGGTCTCGTCCGCGCCCGCGCCAGTGGCCGTGCCACGCCCGGCCATGTCCTGTGTTCCCCCGGTCTCCCCGGTGCCCTTCACCCCACCGACGCCAGCCTTCCCACCGGCCGCCGCGGCCTCCTTCTCCGCACCTTTCTGAGCTGCGGCCGTCTTCTTGGCCGCCGTCTTCTTGGCCGCCGTCTTCTTGGCCGCCGTCTTCTTGGCGGGGGCCTTCTTGGCCGCGGCGCTCTTCTTGGCTGCGGCGGTTTTCTTGGCGGGGGTCTTCTTCGCCGCGTCCTTCTTCGCAGCCGCCTTCTTCGCCGGCGCCGTCTTCTTGCCCACGGCCTTCTCAGCCACCGGCTCCGCAGCCTCGGGCACCTCACCCGACGCGGCCTCCCCGGCCGCGCTCGCCTCGCTCGGCACGGCCTCCTCGGCCGCAGCCTTCCTGCCCGCCGCGGCCGTCTTCCTCGCCGCCGTCTTCCTCGCGGCCGCCTTCTTGGCCGAAGCCGCCGCCTTCGCCCCGGTCCGCTTGCCCGCAAGCCGCGGCTCCTCAGCCACGCTCGCCTCGCTCGGCACGGCCTCCTCGGCCTGCTCGGCCGCAGCCTTCTTCCCAGCCGCCACCGACTTCCTCGCGGCCGACTTCCTGGCCGCACCCTTCTCGGCGGCCGGCCCGGCAGCCTCAGGCTCGGCACCCGGCGCCGCCTCCCCATTGGCATCCCGCCCGCGCGCCGCCACTTCCTCATCCGCGGCCTTCCTGCCTGCCGCGGCCGTCTTCCTCGCCGCCGCCTTCTTCGCAGCCGCCGCCTTGGCCGAGGCCGCCGTCCTCGCCCCAGCCCGCTTGCCCGCGGCCTGCAGCTTCTCACCCGAAGCCGCCTCCTCAGCCACGCCCGCCTCACTGGACGCGGCCTCCGGGGCCAGAGCCTTCTTCCCCGCCGCCGCCTTACTGGCCGATGCCGTCTTCCGGCCCACGGCCTCCCCAGCGGCCGGCGCGACAGTCTCGGGCCCGACACCCGTCGCGGTCTCCCCAGTGGCGTCCCGCCCGCGCGCCGCCACTTCCTCATCCGCGGCCTTCCTGCCTGCCGCGGCCGTCTTCCTCGCCGCCGCCTTCTTCGCAGCCGCCGCCTTGGCCGAGGCCGCCGCCCGCTTGCCCGCAGCCTGCGGCTCCCCACCCGAAGCCACCTCCTCGGCCACGCTCGCCTCACGAGGAGCGGCCTCCTTGGCTGCGGCCTTCTTCCCGGCCGCCGCCTTCTTGGCCGAGGCCGCCGTCCTCGCCCCAGCCCGCTTGCCCGCGGCCTGCAGCTTCTCACCCGAAGCCGCCTCCTCAGCCACGCTCGCCTCACTGGACGCGGCCTCCGGGGCCAGAGCCTTCTTCCCAGCCGCTGCCGTCTTCCTCGCCGTCGCCTTCTTGGCCGGGGCGGTCTTCTTCGCGGCAGCCTTCTCGGCGGGGCCCTTCTTCGCCGCGGCCTTCTTCGCCGCGGTCCTCTTCGCAGGGGCCGTCTTCCTCGCCGTGGCCTTGTCGCCCTCAGCCCCGGTGTCCTCGGTCAGCTCTGCCGGGGCGGTCTCCACAGCCGCAGCCTTCCTCCCGGCTGCCGCCGTCTTCTTCGCTCCGGCCCGCTTTGCCGGTGCCGCCTTCTTGGCCGCGGCCTTGCCTCCGGCCGCCCCGCCGGCTGGGTTCGCGCGTCGCGCCGCCCCGGGCCCGGCAGCCCCCGTGCCCCCAGCACCGGCCTTCCCGCCTGCCGCACCCCTGCCGGAATGCGCAACCCGCTTGTCAGCCGCGCCCTTCCCCTGCGGCTGCGCCTCCTCGGCCGCGCGCGCGGCGCCCGGTGCCGTCTGCTGCGTCTTCCTGCGCGATCCCGCCGCGGCCGACCCGCGCGACGCCGTCTCAGCCACGGCCTCCACGCCCGCGGCACCCCCCACACCCGTGCCGGAGGCCGGGGCCGCCCCGCCATCGGTGGCCTTCTCGGTGCCAGCGGCCTGCTTGCTGCCTGCGGCTGCCGACGCCGCGACCGCCTTCCTCGCCGTTGCGTTCTTCCCCGTTGCGTTCTTCCCCGTGGCGCTCGTTCCAGTGGCGCTCGTTCCCGTGGCGTTCTTCCCCGCGGTGGTCTTCCTCGTAGAGCTCTTCGCAGAGCTCTTCCTCGTCGCGTTCTTCCCCGTCGTCGGCTCCCCGTCGGTGGGCCTGTGCCGCGCGGGCCGTTCCGCCAGCGTCAGCGTCGCCGCGTCCTCGGGCGAGGAGCGGCGCGGCGAGGCACCACGTGTGCCCGTCCTCCCGCCCACCCCCTTGGCCCCACCGCCCCGCGCGGGTCCGGGCCTGCCGGACGCCGACTGCTGGTCGGCGGTCTTCTTCGCCACCATGGCCGCGGCCCCTTCACATATTGTGATCTTGTGCGCGAATCGTGCTGGGACGATAAATCGACTCGAGTCCCGCGGCAACGGGGCACACCGCCCGATTCCCTCGCCTCGCGGACGCCGCGCGGCGGACCTGCATCCGTTGTGCCCAGCTCCCCGCCGGGTATGCCGCCGAGCCGCAGGTCGCTGCACTCGATGGGCGCCACCACCCCATTCGGGGCATGCCGAGCCCGGAAACCGGTCGGCTCCGGTCCCCGGCGCGCCGTACACTGGGCGGAGCGAAAAGCGATGATGGGGACGAGTAGCGGCGTACGCAGCCCAGAGCGACCCGGGGACGGTGTGAGCCCGGGGGCGAGCGCGACGTGAAGATCACCCCGGAGCCGCCGGAAGAAAACCGCGGACGCCCGGCAGGGGCCGCGGTGAGTAGAACCGGCTTCGCGATCCCAATGAGGGGGCTCTTCGGCGCACACGAGGCACCGGGGGGTCAAGGAGGGTGGTACCGCGGGAGCGCGCCGAAACCGGCGTAAGGGCAACACGGCTCTCGTCCCTCCGGACGGAAGGCAGCAAGTCCGCCGGAGGAAGTGCGCTGATGACATCGCCGACGTACCGCCAGGTGCCCGCCCAGGTCGACCTGCCCGCCCTCGAGCACGCGGTGCTCGAGTTCTGGCGTGAGCAGAAGATCTTCGCCAAGAGCCTGGAGCAGTCCGAGGGCCGCCCGGAGTGGGTGTTCTACGAGGGCCCGCCCACCGCCAACGGCATGCCCGGCGCCCACCACATCGAGGCCCGCGTCTTCAAGGACGTCTTCCCCCGCTTCCGCACCATGCGCGGCTACCACGTGGCCCGCAAGGCCGGCTGGGACTGCCACGGCCTGCCCGTGGAGCTGGCGGTGGAGAAGGAACTGGGCTTCTCCGGCAAGAAGGACATCGAGGCGTACGGCATCGCCGAGTTCAACGCCAAGTGCCGCGAGTCCGTGCTGCGCCACACCGACGCCTTCGCCGAGCTGACGACCCGCATGGGCTACTGGGTCGACCTCGACGACGCGTACGTGACCATGGAGCCCGAGTACATCGAGTCGGTCTGGTGGTCGCTGAAGGAGATCTTCAACAAGGGCCTCCTTGTCCAGGACCACCGGGTGGCGCCCTGGTGCCCGCGCTGCGGCACCGGCCTGTCCGACCACGAGCTGGCCCAGGGCTACGAGACGGTCGTCGACCCGTCCGTCTACGTCCGCTTCCCGCTGACCTCCGGCCCGCTGGCCGGCGAGGCCGCGCTGCTGGTGTGGACGACGACCCCGTGGACCCTGGTCTCCAACACGGCCGTCGCCGCCCACCCCGAGGTCACCTACGTGGTGGCGACCGACGGCGAGGAGAAGCTGGTCGTCGCCGAGCCGCTGCTGGAGAAGGCCCTCGGCGAGGGCTGGGAGAGCACCGGGCAGACCTTCACCGGCGCCGAGATGGAGCGTTGGACCTACCGGCGCCCCTTCGAGCTGGTGGAGTTCCCCGAGCCGGCCCACTTCGTGGTCAACGCCGAGTACGTCACCACCGAGGACGGTACGGGTCTGGTCCACCAGTCCCCCGCCTTCGGTGAGGACGACCTCAAGGTGTGCCGCGCCTACGGCCTGCCGGTGGTCAACCCCGTCCGCCCCGACGGCACCTTCGCCGAGGACGTGCCGCTGGTCGGCGGGGTCTTCTTCAAGAAGGCCGACGAGAAGCTCACCGCCGACCTCGACGAGCGCGGCCTGCTCTTCCGGCACATCCCGTACGAGCACAGCTATCCGCACTGCTGGCGCTGCCACACCGCGCTGCTCTACTACGCGCAGCCGTCCTGGTACATCCGCACCACGGCGATCAAGGACCGGCTGCTGGAGGAGAACGAGAAGACCAACTGGTTCCCGGAGACGGTCAAGCACGGCCGCTACGGGGACTGGCTGAACAACAACATCGACTGGGCGCTGTCCCGCAACCGCTACTGGGGCACCCCGCTGCCCATCTGGCGCTGCGAGGAGGGCCACCTCACCTGCGTCGGCTCCCGCGCCGAGCTGACCGAGCTGACCGGCACCGACCAGTCGGGCCTGGACCCGCACCGCCCGTTCATCGACGAGGTCACCTTCGCCTGCCCGCAGGACGGCTGCGGCAAGACGGCCACGCGCGTGCCGGAGGTGATCGACGCCTGGTACGACTCGGGCTCGATGCCGTTCGCGCAGTGGGGCTACCCGTACAAGAACAAGGAGCTGTTCGAGGCCCGCTACCCGGCGCAGTTCATCTGCGAAGCCATCGACCAGACCCGCGGCTGGTTCTACACGCTGATGGCGGTCGGCACGCTGGTCTTCGACAAGTCGGCGTACGAGAACGTCGTCTGCCTCGGTCACATCCTCGCCGAGGACGGCCGCAAGATGTCCAAGCACCTGGGCAACATCCTGCAGCCGATCCCGCTGATGGATCAGCACGGCGCGGACGCGGTGCGCTGGTTCATGGCGGCCGGCGGCTCCCCCTGGGCGGCCCGCCGGGTGGGCCACGGCACCATCCAGGAGGTCGTACGCAAGACGCTGCTGACCTACTGGAACACGGTCGCCTTCCAGGCCCTGTACGCCCGCACCTCCGGCTGGGCCCCGTCCGCGGCCGACCCGGCCCCGGAC